>NZ_JBEZFH010000114.1:0-22887 GCF_040649355.1 Sphaerisporangium sp. NPDC049002
GGGTGGTTGGCACTGTTTGTTTCTTTGGGGGGTACCATCCTTCGCTCACGGTGGGGTTTATCGACGCGTTTCGTTCCCTAACGTTCTGTGGGGGTCGACGCGCTTCGACGCCGTTGACGTGCGGAGGTCTGTCGAAGCGCTTCGACGGGGTATACGAAGATTTCAGCGGTGTTAAATCGGGGTTCTCCTGAAGAGTGCCGGTTTGTCGCCCCCGGGTCAAGGGCTCGGTTCCACCGCCTGCGCGGGTCAGTTTGCGCGGGTCAGTTTGCGCGGGTCAGGTTTGCGCGGGGAGCCGGCCGGAGTCGATCGAGTCCAGGAGGCGGGCCGCCGCGCCCAGGGCCGCCGCCCCGTAGCCCAGGGTGGAGACGACCAGGCGCGTGCCCCCGGAGTCCGGCGCGAAGCTGCGGCGCGCGAGCTCCTCCCGCGCGGCGGGCAGCACCCAGGGCGCGAGCGCGACGTAGTACCCGCCGAGGATGACGACCTCGGGGTTGAGCACGTTCGCGATGATCGCCACGCCCCTGCCCAGGTTGGCGCCGACGGTGGCGAGCGCGTCGAGGACCCCGGCGTCCTCGCCCCGCGCCAGCCGTGCGACCTCGTCGATCTCGGGCTCCAGCTCGGCGGGCGTCGCGTCCGGCGCGGTGTGCTGGAGCACGGCGCCGAGGCCCGCGACGGCCTCCAGGCAGCCCCGGCGGCCACAGCGGCATTCGGGACCCGAAGGGTCGATCTGGATGTGGCCGATCTCCCCGGCGAACCCCTGACCGCCCCGGCGGAGCCGCCCGTCCATGATGACGCCCGCGCCCACCCCGATCTCGCCGGTGAGGTAGACGAGGTCGTCGGCTCCCCCGTGCGGGCCGAAGCGGTGCTCGGCGAGCACGGCGAGGTTGGCGTCGTTGTCGACCAGGACGGGGAAGCCCGGATCGCGCAGCGCCTTGGCCAGGTCACCGGACAGGTCGACGTCGCGCCAGCCGAGGTTCGGGGCGATGCGCACCGAGCCGCTCACGTCGACCAGGCCGGGCACCGCGACGGTGAGGCCGAGCACCTGGCGGGCCTCCTTGCCCATGCGGTTGAGCACCCGCCGGGCGAGCGCGGCCACGGCGGCGACGGCCTGGTTGGGCGTCGCCGTCGCGCCCGCGAAGGAGCGCCGCCACGACAGCAGCTCGGTGCCCGAGAGGTCGACGGCCACGGCGGTCAGGTAGTCGACGTTCACCTCGATGCCGATCGCGGCGTACGGCGAGCCGTCGAGGACCAGCATGGTCGCGGGACGGCCCACGCGGTTCTCGGTGAGGCCGGTCTCGCGAAGCAGTCGCCGGTCGACGAGGTCGGCGACCAGGCTCGACACGGTCGCCTTGTTGAGCCCGGTGGACGCCGCGATGTCCGCCCGGGAACAGGGCGCGTTCTCCCGTACGAACCGCAGCACGACCGCGAGGTTGGCGGCCCTGACGTCGGCGAAGTCCGCCGGTTGAGGGCCGGTGTGCGTATTGATCAAAATCAGCCCCGTTCCCGCTGAGCCCCGGTGGGCTCATCATGCCGCATCGTCGAGCAGGTGGTCATACCTCGCCCCTGTGCTCCCTCGTCGCGCCGCGTCATCAATCTGTGACCGCCACCCGGGGGAACGCCTGTGGCCCTCCCTTGTGGCGTAGGTCACCCTCGGCTAATTTGTTTGGTCGTAAGACGAACTAACTCTACCTCGGAGCTCCCTCTGCCAACACCCTTGACAACCGGCGCCCGCTGATACGAACGAAACGAAGGGAACCTGCCGTGACACCCCTCGCAGCCGACCTGACCTCTGCTGCCCGTCCCCACCACCGGAGCGCGCCGTGACGGCTCCTTCCGGCGGCGTGACCGCCGGCACCCCTCCCAACCGCCGCGGGTTCCTCGGCCTGGTGGGCGCCGGAGCCCTGGTGGCCGCAGCCGGTGGCATCACCGGATGCGCCGCCAAGAAGGAGTTGCCGAAGGGCACCGCGGTCGCCGCCGACAAGCTGAAAGCCTTGGTGCCGAACCGCGTTCCGTTCAACGTGCCCGGCGTCACCCCGGACCTCCCGGGCGCCGAGTTCGTCGACCCCGGATTCCTGTCCCGCCCGGCGAGCTTCGCGCAGGCGGTCACCGAGAGGCCGATCACCAGCGGCAAGGAGATCACCGCGATGACCCCCCTGTGGGGCAAGGTGCCGCCGGGCCTTGGTCACAACTCGTACTACGACGCCGTCAACCAGCGACTCGGCGGAGTCGTCCGGTTCAGCATCCAAGATGGCATGACGTATGCCGACAAGCTCAACGCCGTGCTGACCAGCGGCGACGTGCCCGACATGATCTGCGTTCCCGGCTGGGAGGCCGTCAAGATCGCGCACTTCACCGAGGCCGCCAACAAGCTCTTCGCCGACCTGTCCCCCTACCTGGCCGGCGACAAGGCCAAGGCGTACCCGCTTCTCGCCGCCTACGACACCGCCGCCTGGGAGTACGGCGTGTACGGCGGCGTGCTGCAGGGCATCCCCTGGCAGAACTCCCCCTATCCATTCCTCACCCTCGCGCGCAAGGACATCCTCGACGAGTTGGGGCTGCCTCTGCCGGCCAGTGCCGACGACCTGCTCACCATGGGCAAGACGCTCACCGACCCGAAGAAGAAGCGCTGGGCGCTCGGCTTCGGCACGGTGCTGGGCTCCCAGGAGATCCAGCGGGCGTTCGGCTCACCGCGTGAGTGGCGCAAGCAGTCCGACGGCACCCTGATCTACAAGTACGAGACCCCCGAGTTCGAACAGCACATCGAGTTCATGACCAAGCTCTTCGCGGCCGGCCTGATCCACCCTGACATCGTGGCCAACAAGGACGCCAACCCCAAGGAGCCCTTCGGCTCGGGCCAGGTCGTGATCTATCCGGACGGACCGGGCGCCTGGCATGAGCTGTACGGCACCTACCTCCCGGACAACCCGAGACTTCAGATCGCCGGGGTGGACCCGTTCCCCGCGCATGCGGGTGGCAAGACGATCGTGTGGCGCAACGAGCCGGCCGGCATGTTCTGCTTCGTCAAGAAGGGCCTGCCCGACGACCGGATGCGCGAGATCCTCGGTGTCGCCAACTGGTGCTCGGCACCGTTCGGCACGATCGAGGGTGATCTGGTCTTCAACGGGGTCGAGGGCAAGCACTACACCGTCAAGGACGGCCAGATGCTGCGGACCGCGCTGGGAGAGAAGGAGGCCCAGCCCACCTACATGTTCCTGTCCGGGCGGCCGGGCTTCACCGCGGAATCGCAGTACCCCGGCTACGTCCAGGCCATGCATGGATGGCAGACCAAGGCGTCCACCTTCCTGGAGAACGACCCGTTCGTCGGCATTCGCGTCGAGGTGCCGTCCAAGATGGCCGGGCTGGTCACCCCGACAGAGGACAAGATGCACGAGATCTTCCGCGGGAAGCGCCCGCTGTCCGAGTGGAAGCGGATCGTGAAGGACTGGCAGGAGCAGGGCGGCGACGAGGCCCGGGAGTTCTACATGAAGACGGCCAAGGACAACGGCCGGCTGTGAGCGTGACGACCGAACCCGAAGTTCGGCCCGGCCAGACCCGGGCCGAACCGGCCGGTCGCCGCCCGAAGGACGTGACCCGGCGTGCGAGGCTGCGGCGCGACTGGCCGCTGCTGGTGATGGGCATGCCCATGCTCCTGCTCGTCACGGCCTTCTGGTGGGTGCCGACCCTGGGCAACGTGATCGCGCTCCAGGACTACAACCCGTTCAGCGGGGGCATCCTGGGCAGCCCGCTCATCGGGTTCACCAACTTCCAGCTGCTGTTGGGCGATCCGCAGTTCATCCGCGCGATGGTCAACACCCTGATCATCACCGCGTTCCAGCTGGTCTTCTACTTCCCGGTGCCGGTCGCGCTCGCGCTGCTGCTCAACAGCATCATGTCGCCGAGGCTCCGCGCCTTCGTCCAAGGCGTGGTCTACCTGCCGCACTTCTTCTCCTGGGTGCTGGTCATCGCCATCTTCCAGCAGATGATCGGCGGGGCCGGCCTGCTCGCGCAGACCCTTCGTGAACACGGCCACCAGGGCGTCGACCTGATGACCAACTCCGATACCTTCATCCTGCTCGTCACCTCACAGACGGTGTGGAAGGACGCGGGGTGGGGCTCGATCATCTTTCTCGCGGCCCTGAGCACCATCGACCCGAACCTCTACGAGGCCGCCGCGGTCGACGGGGCCACGCGGTGGCGGCGGATGTGGCACATCACCCTGCCGGGGCTGCGGCCGGTGATCGTGCTCCTGCTGATCCTGCGCCTCGGAGACGCCCTGAACGTCGGCTTCGAGCAGTTCATGCTTCAGCGCAGCGCGGTCGGCAGCCAGGCGTCCGAGGTGTTCGACACCTTCGCCTACTACTCGGGACTGCGGACGGGAGACCTGGGGTACGGCGCGGCGGCCGGCCTGTTCAAGGGAGTGGTGGGCCTGATCCTGATCCTGTCCGCCAACCGGGTGGCGCACGCGCTGGGTGAGCGAGGGGTGTGGTCGAAATCATGAGTACGATCACGCCCCAGCGCCCGGTGCGCCCGAAGCCCAGGCAGGCGCCTTGGGAGGAGCCCGGGTCGCTCGCCGGGCGGCTGGGCAAGGGCGGCACCGTCGCGGTCATCCTGCTGCTGGTGCTCTTCCCGCTCTACACCATCTTGCTGACCAGCCTGTCGACGTCGAAGACCGTCACCGAGGCCGGCGGGCTCGTACTGGTGCCCCAGGGCATCTCGTTCGACGCCTACCTGCAGATCTTCTCCGACACGGTGGTGAGCCGGGCCATCATGGTGAGCACCGGGGTGACCCTGGCCGGCACCGCCTTCAGCCTCGCGGTGAGCATCCTCGGCGCGTACTCGCTGTCACGGCCGGGCTCGTTCCTGCACAGGCCCCTGCTGTTCAGCGTGCTGCTGATGTTCGTGTTCTTCCCCGGCCTGATCCCCACCTACCTGCTGGTCAGCTCGCTCGGGCTCAAGGACGCCTACCTGTCGCTGATCCTGCCCTCCGCGGTGTCGGCCTTCAACATCGTGGTGCTGCGGGCGTTCTTCATGAGCATCCCGCGCGAGCTGCTCGACAGCGCACGCATCGACGGCGCGGGCGAGTTCCGCATCCTGTGGCGGATCGTGCTGCCGCTGTCCAAGGCGGTGACGGCGGTGATCGCGCTGTTCTACGCGGTCGGCTACTGGAACGCCTGGTTCAACGCCATGTTGTACATCGACGACTCCACCAAGTGGCCGCTGGCGCTGGTCCTGCGCGAGTACGTGGTGAACTCGGCGGCGCTCCCCGCGGGCACCGCGGGGGTCGCCGGCTACGGCCACGCCGTCCCACCGACCCTGGCCGTCAAGATGGCCATCGTGGTCATCGCCGTCGTGCCCGCGCTCGTGATCTACCCGTTCGTCCAGCGCCACTTCACCAAGGGCGTGATCATCGGCGCCATCAAGGGCTGAGCCGCCTCGTCCGGGAACCGGACGCACGTGTGCCGAGGACGGCCGGGACCGGCCCGGCGGGTGACCTGACCTCACCCGCCGGGACCGGCACCCCTAACAATGTCCGCAGCATGCCCCCCATGGCAAGCCCCGGTGAACTACGCCGGACATGCGCCGGCTCCGCGCCTGACCCATCCGGCACGGTTGAGCCGACCGTCAGCGCATGGCCGCTCCCACACGGTCGACGAGCTCGGAGACGCCCTTCTCCCTGGCGCAGTGGGCGCAGCAGTACCAGTGGCCGTTCGCCTCGACGCCGTGGCCGACGATCCGGCACCCGCAGTGCTCGCACGACGGCGCCATGCCCTGGATCGCGCACTCGAAGCTGTCGTAGGTGTGCACTCCACCCTTGGTGTGGATCTCAAAGGTCATGTCGTAGTCGTTGCCGCATACTTCACATCTCGCCATGATCTTCCCTTCACGCAGCTTTCTACCGAGCTACCCACGAAAGGCACCGAGAGGACTCTCCGCCCGCACAGTTGGCGATCCGGAAACAGAGGTTTTAAGGAGAGTCTCCGGCCGCAGGCGTCCAACGGCCTCGTCAACGGTGAGCAGCCGGGCCCCGGTGAGCCGGGCGAGGAAAGCCGGAAGCCCTCAGTCGCCCACTCGCAGGACTGAGGGCTTCCGCTGGATACAGGCGTCAGTGGCCGAACCGGCCTAGCTTGACGCCACCGATGAACGCGCTCCACTCACCGGGGGTCATGATCAGCGCAGGGCCATGGGGGTTCTTGGAGTCACGTACGGCGACCTTGCCGGGCAGGTTGGTGGCCACCTCTACACATTCGCCACCATCTCCGCCCGACCAGGTCGACTTGCGCCAGAGCGCACCGCTCAGGTCCATCGTTGCTTCACCGCTTCCTCGATGATCTTGCAGGACAGGTGTTGCGGGTAGGCGTCCGCCCGGACGGCGTCGTAGCGATCGATTATTTCCGTGATCGTGCTTCTGTCGGTTATCGTCCGCCCTCGGGGTTGGCACTCCACTCGAACCGTATACGCGTTGCCCCGCATTTCGGCAATGGCATAGGAGCCGATCAGCCCCGAAAGGGCTTCCGCGCTATATGGCACGATCTGGATGGTCACCCTCGGATGCAGTGCCATTTCGAGGAGATGCTCCAACTGCTCGCGCATGACCTCGGGTCCGCCGATCGGACGGTGCAGGACTCCTTCGTCGAGCAGGCACATGATCGCCGGCGGGTTGGTGCGCGAGAGGAGGGCCCTGCGCTGCATCCGCCCCGCGACCCGTTCCTCTATCTGCTCGGCGCTGAGCCCGGGCTGGCGCTCGAAGATCCGCCGAGCGAAGGCCTCCGTCTGCAGCATGCCCGGGACCAGCAAAGGCGCCCAGAACCGGAGCGCGGTGGCTCGTTGCTCCTCGATCGCCCAGTCGCGGAAGTGGGCGGGGACGGGGGGTGGGGGCGGCCAGACTTCCGCGTAGAGGCGGGTCATGACACCGTCGAGGCCGAAGATCTCGTCGCACAACTCGGCGAACCGCTCGGACGGCCGGAACTTGGACGTCTCGACCATGGCCACCGCGCTGGTGGAGAAGCCGATCCTGCGGCCTAACTGCTTCTGGGTGAGCTCCGCCGCCAGCCGGTGCCGGCGAAGCTCGTACGCGAACCGAGCCCGTGGCGACTCCTCGGGATCGATGTCGATCATTTTGGTCATGAGGTCCCCTCGCGACACCTGGCCAGATCTGACTCATTGACCTCAGAACAACTCTGAAGTCATTCCGTAGTCGATTCACTACCAAGCGTAATGCGCTGCCTTCAGGCTTGGGGCAAGAAATCACGACTACGTGGGCGCATCCGGGAAAGCGCAACTCATCTCAAAGCCTTACCTCGCCCATGGTGATCACCTGATTGAGCAGAACGAGCATTCGTGCTCGGCACGAGCGAGGGAAGTCCATGACCGGCACGAGAAGGCGACAGCAGTATCTGGAACTCCTGGCGCACCCCAACGCGGCGTCCCAGGCACGGCGACATGTCAGAGCCGTGCTCTCGAATTGGGGCATACACGAACTCGCCGACACGGCGGAGTTGGTCGCCTCCGAACTGGTCACGAACGCGATCCGCGCCACCCAGGACATCGGCGCCCACAACGAGCCTGCCCAAAGAAGAGCCGAGATCGTCTGGATCGACCTCTACCTCCAGGACGCGAACGTCGTACTCGAGGTCTGGGACCCCAGTGTCACCGCACCCGCCCTGAAGTCCCCCGAACCCGACGAAGAAGGCGGCCGAGGCCTCTGCCTCGTCGACGCCCTCGCCACGACCTGGGGCTACAGATGGCCCACCACCGGCGGCAAAATCGTCTGGTGCACCCTGACTTCCGAGACGTGACGCTCTGCCATGCGCTTACCGCACTCGGTCGCGCACCACGAAAGCCACAGCAAGGAGCCTGCCGACGCCGAATTTCGCGAAACCCCGATGCGATAAGTGGTCATCCTATTACTCTAAGTTGACATGATGATTACTACGGAATGTCACCGGATGGGCACGCACCGCCCGGGTAGACTCCAACCGAAGCCCCGAGCCCCGGAGGTGCAGGATGGCGAAGATATCGATCGATGTGGACGATGCGGCCCTGGCTGCGGCCATGGCGATGTACGACACGTCAAGCGAGGAAGAGGCGGTCAACACCATCCTGCTGGAGACGACAGCAGACTGGCGGCGCCGCTCCGAGGCATTCGATCGGTTTGTCGAGCTGGCCAATTCCGGCGCCCTGGACCTGGACTGGCTAATGGACAAAAGGAACTACCGAGGTGGCCATGCCCCGGTACCTGATCGACACCAGTGCGCTTGCTCGCCTGGCGCGGCGTACGAGCCTTCGGGCGAAGTGGCAGCAGACACTCCACAGAGGCAGGGTCGGCCTGTGCCCGATCACCGAGCTGGAACTGCTGCTTAGCGCTCGGTCCTTCGGCGACAGGTGTTCGGTTCTCAGTGAACTGCAGGACGACTATTGCTGGATCCCGATGCCAGACCGCGTCTTTCAGCGAGCGGCCGAGATCCAGGAGTTGCTGACCAAGCAAGGGCTGCACCGGTGTGGTAGCCCTGTCGATCTTCTCGTAGCCGCGACTGCCGACCTCAACAACCTGATCGTTCTGCACTACGACCGCGACTTCGAAAGCATCGCTAGGATCACAGGTCAACCCGTGGAGTGGCTGGCCCCTCCAGGGTCGTTGAGCTAGAAGTCGAACGTAGGAAGGGCCGGGCCCGAAAAGGTCCGGCCTTTCCTGCTTTGTGGAGATTCAGCGGTAGCCGGGGGCGGGGACGGTGGCGACCGTGGTGCCGCCGCGTTGGGGGGCTGTGGGGATCAGGGTGGTGGGGGGCAGGGTGGCGTCGGTGGTGGAGATGACGGCGAGGGCGAGGGTGTTGGCGCCGTGGTGGCGCAAGAGTCCTTCCTGGAGGTAGAAGTCGCGCTGCGGCCCGATGTCACCGGAGAACTGGCCGACGTTCCAGCCGTTCAGGAACACCAGCACGCGATAGCCGTGAGGAAGGTCCCCGGTGCCGCCGGGAGCGCCGAAGCGCAGCGCCACCGAGGTGTCCTGGCCTTTCGGGAGATCCAGGCGGAAGGTCGTGCGGAGCCAGGTGACCCCGGGAGCGACAGCCCCGGCCGCCTTCCGCCACGAGCCGTCCGGGTATCCGGGCAGGTGCCAGCCGGAGCGCTCGCCGTACAGGCCACCGGTGTTGAGCGGCCCGCGAGCCGGATCGGCGAGGTTCTCGCCGCCACGGGCGCCCTGGATCTTCCACGCGATGGGCGCGGCCGAGCCGGTGATCGAGGCGCCGAACAGGCCGCGCGGCTGCTTGAACCGGTTGTCGTCGGCGGTCCAGTCGTCGTTGTTCCCCATGTTCTCCACCAGGACGGACAGCACGGCCCTCTCTCCCGGCTTGAGCAGCCCGGACGGGATCGCGAACTCCCCCGGGCCCGGACGTGGGGTGTGCGTGTCGGCGTCGGCCTCGGTGCCGCCGGCGGCCGATCCGAGGTAGTGACCGTTCAGCCAGGCGAGATAGATGCCCCGCTTGCCGGTGATCGCGCTCGTCGACACGGCGGTCTCGGTGCCCGTTGCGGTGAAGTGTCCCCGGTACCAGACGTTGCCGTGGTCGAAGCCGTACTCCTCGGCGAACAGGACGGGAGCGGCCCCCGACTGGTCGGTGGGAGGCTCGTACGGGATGGTCGTGGTGGTGTGGTCGGCGGCGACCCAGCCGGAGTCGTCGAAGCCCGGCCTGGCCTCGGGCGCCTCCGCGCGCGTACGCCATCCGGTCAGCGCGGGCGGCTTCACGGCGGAGGGGCCGGGGAGCGAGCCGAGCAGCGAGCCGCCGGCCGTCGTACGGACCTGGACCGGCTCGCCGTTGACGGCGAGCTTCCGCGCCGGGCCGAACACCTCGATGTCGCCCGCCTTGCCCGTGTCGGCGCGCAGGTCGACGGTGTTCCCCCGCACGGAGGCGGAACGGACGAGCGAGGTGCCGCGCACCAGCACCGGCCCGTCGCCCGTGTCGGCGCGCCAGAAGGACGCGGCGGTGGCGTCGGTGCCGAGCAGGAGCAGCAGCGGGCGCCGCCCTCCCCCGGTGATCAGCACCCGGGCCAGCCCGGAGTGGGTGTAGTCCAGTTCGAGGTCGCCGGAGGAGTACGAGGAGGTCACCGCGCCTTCGAGGACCTTCACCGCTGGAGCGGAGGGGTAACGCAGCACGATGGTGCCCGGCTCGCCTTCGCGCCCGTACAGCAGGGCGATGTCCCTTCCATCGACGGCCAGGTGGGTCATCAGTTCGGAGCTGGACACGGCGAGGCGCTGGCCTCCCATGTCGTACCCGGCGAGCAGCACCTTGGCGTCACGTCCGTCGACGCGCACCGGCACTGTGTAGCGGCCGTCGGGGGCGGCCCAGTCCAGGGTGGCCGATTCGCTGGTCGCCGACGCGCGGTCGGTGTGGCGCACGAGCACGAACTGCGTGCTCGTGTCGGGGTTGGCACGCGCCTGTGCCTGGACGGCGGGGTTGGAGGAGGCCGGGGCGGTGGCGGTGCCGGTCTTGGTGAGAGGGCCGACCGCGCCGAGGAAGTAGCCCTGGCGCTTGAACTCGTCGTACTTGGCCGTGAGCCGCCGGGTCTCGGTGATCGCCGCACCGTAGTCGTAGGAGGTGTAGACGTCGTTGGGCTGCGGCAGCCAGCCCCAGGACGTGCCGCCGTACCCCATGTAGTAGCTGAACATGGTCGCGCCGCTCGCGATGAGGTTCGACTTGTAGAAGTACTTCATGTAGGCCGGGCCGGTGAGGTCGCGGCATGCGTCGTAGCCCGCGTCGTTCAGGTCGATGGCCCCTGCCTGGTACTCGGCGGCGAACACCGGGGCGTCGTCGCGGAGTTCCTCGGTGATCCCCTCGCCCCACGGCCCCCAGGTGGTGCCGGCGTCCTGGCACTCGAAGGACTGCGGGTAGTCGTCCACGCCGGGGATCTGCACCGCTCCCTTGCCGGAGGCCCACGTCGAGCTCCAGCTCCCGGCGTCGCAGCAGTCGTTGGTCGTGATCGGCACCTCGATGCCGTCGGCGCGTGCCTTGGCCTGGATGTCCTCCATGTACTGCGCGTCGGTGTTGACCGCGTACTCGTTCTCGGCGTTGTAGAGGATCACCGACCCGCCGCGGGTGAGCTGGTGTGGTGCGATGAGCCGGTCGATGTGGCCGAGCCAGTCCTGGTACGCCTGCGTGTACCCGGGCGCGCTCGAACGGGCGCGGCCCGGCACCCTCTTCAGCCATCCGGGGAACCCGCCGCCGGTGGTCTCGGCGTTGATGTACGGGCCGGGCCGGGCGATGACGTACAGCCCGACCTGCTCGGCGGTCCGCAGGAACCTGTCCACGTCGCGCACGCCGGTGAAGTCGTACACACCGGGCTTCGGCGAGTGGTACGCCCAGTCGAAGTAGGTGGAGACCGCGTTGAAGCCCGCGGCCTTGAACTTCTCCAGCACGTCCCGCCACAGGTCGGGGCTGGGCAGCCGCCAGTAGTGGAACTCCGCCGACTGCAGCAGGATCCGCTGCCCGTCGACCATCAGTGAGTACCTGTCGTACGTCACCTGGTGCATCTTCGCGACCGTGGTGGCGGTGGCCGGTTGGGTGGGAACGGAGAACGCCACGGCCAGGGCGGCGGCGGCGAGCAGGATGGCAAGAAGCCGGGAAGGTTTCGAAGTTCGGGAACGGCCGTTCATGCTGATGGACCTCCGTTGCTTCGGACGGTGGCGTGGCGGCCTTCGGAACGGTCGCCTACTTGGTCAGGGCGAAGTCCCTGATACGGAGGTCGCCGGTGAAGACGAGGTAGACGTCGTGGACGCCGCCGGCCTTCGCCAGCGTGGTGGTGGCCGTGGTGTAGGCGTAGACGCCGCCGGTGGCCGGCACCTGGGCGGTGCCGAGCAGCCTGCCGGTGGGCGAGTCGAGGCGGACCTCGATCTTCCCCGCCGCCGTGGCCGCCACGCCTGCGGTGAAGCCGGTCGCCCCCTTGCCGAGGTCGGCGTCCTTGAAGGAGATCCAGTCACCCGTGCCGATCCTGCCGACGGCGTCGCCGGACGCCTTCGACTCGTCCACGAGCTGAACGCCCGCGTAGTCGTCGAAGTCGGCGGCCCGCGTCACCTTGGAAAGGTCCCGGGCCGGGATCTTCTCGCCCTTCACGCTCAGCGTCGTGCGCTGGCGGATGGCGGTGGAGGAACCGCCCACCATGATGTCGTGCTCGGACTTCTCGACGGTCCACTTGTCACGGGTGACGTCCCACAGGGCCAGGTCCGCGGCCTTGAAGGTGAGCGTCACGGTCTTGGTCTGCCCCGGCTGGAGGTGAACCCGCTGGAACGCCCGCAGCTGCTTGACCGGCTGCGCCACCCGCGAGGAACGCTGGTGGGTGTAGAGCTGGACCACCTCGTCACCCGCCGACCTGCCGGTGTTGGTGACTTTGACCGACGCCTGGACGCCGCCGTCGGGCCTCACCGTGTCCGAGTTCAGCTTCAGCCCCTGGTAGGCGAATGTCGTGTAGCTGAGCCCGTGGCCGAAGGAGTAGAGCGGCGAGCCCTTGTAGTACAGGTACGTGTGGCCGGTCTTGGTGATGTCGTAGTTCAGGATGTCGGGCAGGCCGGCCTCCGACTTGTACCAGGTCTGGGTGAGCCGCCCGGCGGGGTTGACGTCACCGAACAGCACGTCGGTGAGCGCGTGCCCGGTCTCGGCGCCCGCGTGGGTGGTCCACAGCAGCGAACCGACCTTGTCCTGAACCTTCTCCATGGTGGTCGGGTAGCTGTCCTCCAGGACGACCACGGTGTTCGGGTTGGCCTTGGTGACGGCCGCGATGAGGTCCTGCTGGCTCTGGCCGAGGGCGAGGCCGGTCCTGTCGTGGTTCTCTCGGCCGGCGACGAACGGGTCGCTGCCGACCACGACGACCGCCGCGTCGGCGCCCTTGGCCTGGGCCGCCGCGGCGGCGGCGCCGCTGGAGACGACCTCCTTGGAGAAGCGCGCGGCCTGGGCCTTTGATCCCATCTCCAGCGTGCCGTCGGCGCCGATGGTGACGTAGGGGTCGGGGGTCGACCACCAGCCCTCGTTGATCTCGTATCCGACGTAGGCGATGAGGTAGGTGCCGTCGGCCTGCCTCTCCAGCTTGAACTGCTGCTGCACGAACCAGCCGCCGGGCAGGTCGGAGTTGGCGAGGAAGGTGCCCCAGTTGCCGGTCAGCAGCTTGCCGGTCGCGACGTTGCGCAGGGTGGAGACGCCGTCGGTCCAGTCGGTGACGTCGAACTCCGAGGCCGCGGTCGGGGCGGTGCCGGACGCCACGACGGGGCTCGCGGTGTCGTTCACGGTGATGTACCTGCCGGTGGCCACGTCCTTGAAGGCGACGCGGTCGAGGGCGTCGGTGCCGGTCACCGTCGCGCCTGCGCCGAGGCGTTCCTTGATCCCGTCGAGCGGGGTGACCTTGTACGGCATCTTGCCGCCGTACCAGTCGCTGAGCAGGATGTTGTGCAGCGGGCCGACGACGGCGACCTTCTTGGTCCTGGCGGGGTCGAGTGGGAGGGTCCTCGCGGAGTTCTTCAGCAGCACCATGGCCTTGGCCGCGGTCTCGCGGTTGAGCTTCTGGTTGGCGGCGCTGTTGATGACGCTCTTGGTGATCTTGGCGTAGGGGCCGCCGTCCGGGTCGAACTGGCCGAGCCGGAAGCGGATGGACAGCGCGCGCCGTACCGCCTTGTCGATGTCCGGCTCCGCCAGCAGGCCCGTACTCAGCCCGTCCTTGATCAGGGCGGTCATGGTGGCGGGATTGTTGTCGTCGACGGTGAAACTGTCGATGCCCGCCTTGAGCGTGGCCGCGAACCCCTCGGTCTCGGTGTCGTAGTAGTGGTTGAGCTGGGTGATGCCGTGCGGCGCCCACGCGTCGCTGACGTTGTAGAGGTCCTTGGACGTCCAGCTCCGCACCAGGCCGCCGAGGTCGGGGTTCACCGTGTTGGGCCGCCCGTTGACCAAATTGTACGAGCCCATCACGCCGGTGACCGCGTCGGCGGAGATGGCCGGCCTGAACGCCGCCTCGTCGTACTCGTGCCTGACCCTCGGCGGAAGGTTGGAGGAGGTGCTGCTGCGCTGGTACTCGTTGTTGTTGGCCAGGTAGTGCTTGATGACGGGGGCCGTCTTCAGGTAGACGGGGTCGTCGCCTTCCAGGCCCTTGCCGTACGCGGTGGACATCGCGCCGGTCAGCAGCGGGTCCTCGGAGTAGCCCTCCTCGTTGCGCCCCCATCGCGGGTCGCGCAGGAGGTTGGCCACCGGCGCCCAGACCTGGGTGCCCCACACGACCGGGTCGATGGCGTTGTAGCCGCGTACCTCGTCACCGGTGGCCGAGCCGACCTTCTTGATCAGCTCGGGGTCCCAGGTGCTGGCGAGGCCGACGGCCTGCGGGAAGACCGTCCCGCTCGCGAACGTCTGTGCCCAGTTGTTGTTGTCGTCGTTCGACCAGGCCACGCCGTGCAGGGCCTCGGTGCCGTTCTTGTGGTACTTGATGCCGAGGCGCGGGATCGCGACCTGCGACTGGTGGAGCAGGGAGATCTTCTCGTCGAGCGTGAGCCTTCCGAGCAGGTCGTCGATCCGCGTGTTCAGCGGGAGGGACGGATCTCGGAAGGGGAGGTCCTCGGCCGCCCTGGCGGGTGCCACGAGCAGGGTCATCAGCAGGCCGAGGACGGCCGCCGTCCATAAGGGTCGTCGCAGGGACATAGCGCCTCCAGGTCAGGTGGTTGACGCGGGTTTTCGAGGGGGGTGCGGGCGCGCCTACTTGATGGCGCCCACCGTGATGCCGCGGGTCAGCGTCCGCTGGAAGATCAGGAAGAACGCGACCGCCGGCACGATGCCGAGCAGTGCCGAAGCGCTGGACATGGTGGCGTCCATCATCTTGTCGCCCTGGAGCACCCCGAGCGCCACCGGCACGGTCTGGTTGTCGTTGGAGATGAGGAAGATCAGCGGCAGGAAGAACTCGTTCCAGGTCCAGATGAAGAAGAAGATCATCAGGACGCTCAGCGTGGGGCGGCTGATCGGCACGACGATCCGCCAGAGCACCCTCCACCTGCCGGCCCCGTCCATGGCCGCCGCCTCCATGATCTCCCTCGGGAACTCGCCGAGGACGGCCGACAGCAGGTACGTCCCGAAGGCGCTCTGGACGACGGTGAAGATGAGGATCACCGCGAGCCGGCTGTCGTACAGGCCCACCTCCTTGGACAGGTAGTAGAGCGGGTAGGCCAGCGCCTCCTGCGGAAGCGTGTTGGCCACGAGGAACAGCACGAGGATCCACAGCCGGCCCCGCACGCGGCCGATGCCGAGGGCGTAGGCGTTGAGCACCGACAAGACCACGGCGAGCACCGCGACGGCCGCGCTGATCAGCGTGCTGTTGAGCAGCTTGCGGCCGAAGTCGACGCGGTTCCAGAAGTCGACGATGCCGTCGAGGTAGATGCCGTGCGGCAGGCTCAGCGGCCCGTTGGAGGAGTACTCCGCCGGGGTCTTGACGGCGTTGAGCGTGACGACGACGAAGGGCAGGAGCATCACCACGGCCAGCACGGCGAGCGCGGTGAGGATCGCCCATCCGCCGGGACCGGCGCCGCGCGTGTGGACGGGCCGTACGGCGCTCGCGCGTCGCACTGAGAGGGAGGTCATGGCTTGCGCTCCTGGACCCGCAGGAAGAGGAAGGTCACGATCACGATGATGATCGCGAGCACGGTGGCGATGGCCGAGCCGTAGCCGACGTTGGCCTTCTCGAAGAAGTTCTGGTAGCTGAAGTACGACGGCACCATCGTGGCCTTGCCAGGGCCGCCCCGGGTCAGCACGAAGATCGGGCCGAAGACCTTGAGCGCGGCGATGGTGCAGGTCAGCAGCACGACGTAGATCTCCGGTCTGATCTGCGGGATCGTGATGTGCCAGAACCGCCGCCACCATGACGCGCCGTCGATCTCCGCCGCCTCGTACAGCGCGGGGTCGACCCGCTGCAGCCCCGCCATGAAGATGACGACCGGGTAGCCGAGCTGGAACCAGACCATGATCGCCATGACGGAGGCCAGGGCGAGGTCGGGGTCGCCCAGCCAGTTCCGCGCCAGAGAGCCGAGGCCGACGGCCTTCAGCACCTCGTTGAGCGCGCCGTAGGACGGGTGCAGCATCCAGCCCCACACGACCCCGGCGACCGCCACCGGCAGCACCTGCGGCAGGTAGTACGCGGCCCGCAGCGCACTGGCGGCACGGGCCCCGAACCTCCTGCCGATGTAGTCGAACAGGGCCGCGGCGAGCACCAGCCCGAACATGGTGGGCAGGATCGCCATCGCGACGATCAGCGCGACGTTGTGCTGGAACGAGGCCCAGAAGGTCTCGTCGGCGAACAGGCGCCGGTAGTTGTCGAGCCCGGTCCATCGGGGGGTGCCGACGCCGCTCCACCGGGTGAAGCTCGCCCCGACGTTCATCAGGAACGGCACGATGACGACCGCGAGGAAGAGCACAGCGCTGGGCACCAGGTAGACCCAGTACCCGGCACCCCCGCGGCGGCGCCGGACCGGCTCGGGCGCCCGCGCCGTCGCCGGGCGCTCCGGAGCGTGGACCGCCATCAGTTGCCGATGTCGGCGAGGTTGTCGTTGTACGGCTGCGCGATCTCGTCCAGGACCTTGTCCGGGGCCTTGCTGCCGTTGATCAGCTCCTGGACGCCGGCGACCAGGGTGTCGTAGTAGCCGGGCGCGGGCCAGTCGGGGTAGAAGGCCAGGCCGTCCTGGGCCGAGAGCTTGTTGAAGTTCTCGATCAGTTCCTTGTTCTTCTCGTCGGTGATGGCCGAGGGGTCCGCCGCGACCGGGACGCCGCCCGCGTTGCCGAGCTTGTTCTGGATGTCCTTCTTCATCGTCAGGTCGATGAAGTCATAGGCCAGGTCCTTGTTCTTGGACTTCTCCGGCACGACCCACAGGTTGCCGCTGGAGCCGGCGCTCATCTGGTTGCCCGGCCACAGGAACGTGCCCCACTTGAAGTCCTTGATGTCGGAGCTCATGCGGCCGTACCACCAGCTTCCCGAGACCATGATCGGGAACTTGCCGGAGATGAACGAGGTGCCCATGTCCTCGGCCTTGATCCCGGCCGAGTCCTTGCTGATGTAGCCCTTCTTCACCCAGTCGGCGAAGGTGGTGGCGGCGTAGGTCAGCTCGGGGCCGTGGAAGTCGACCTTGCCCTTGTAGAGCTGGAAGGCGTCCACAAAGGGGCGCTGCGCCTTGCTGAGCGCGAGCTGGTACAGGATCTGCTGGGCGGGGTACTCGGCGCCGCCGACGGCGAGGGGCGTGACGCCGGCCTTGACGAACGTGTCCATCGCCGCGGTGAACTCGTCGAAGGTCGTGGGCACCGCGATGCCCTGCTTCTCGAAGGCGTCCTTGTTGTAGTAGACCATGACGTACTCGGCGTAGTTCGGGATGCCGAACCACTTGCCTGAGCCCATGACGCCCCGGTCGTCGTAGCGGGCCGTGGTCTGCAGGCTCGGGCTGAGGAGCTTGTCCCAGCCGCGCTTGGCGGCCTGCTCGCTCAGGTCGGTGAGCAGCCCCTGCTTCGACAGCAGGCCCGCGGTGGCGTTGCCCTTGTTGTACTCCATGAGGTCCGGGGCCTGGTCGGACCCGAGGACCATGCCGGCCGTCTTCTGGATCTGCTCGAAGCCCTTCTCCTCGAACTTCACCTTGACGCCCGGGTGGCTCGCCTCGAACTGCTTGATGGCGTCGGCCCAGGCGACGCCCATCGCGCTGGTCGCCCCCTCGTAGTGCCAGAGGGTCAGGGTCTTCGCCTCGCCGGAGCCGCCCCCGCCGCTCGTGTCCGTGGAACCTGAGGAGCCGCAGGCGGCGAGGGTCACCGCCGCCGCGGCGAGCGCGGCGACGATCCTTATTTGTGGTCCTATTTTGGACATGGTGTTTCTCCAGGGGGTTGCTAGTCGGCGGCGACCGTGGCAGGGGCGCCGGCGACGGGAGCGATTTCGACGTTGGTGATCTGCTTGGGACCGGAGACGCGGACGCGGAGCGCGTCGCCCTCCCTGGTGGCGGTGACCGTCGTGTCACCGTCGACGTCCCTGATGGTGGTACGCCCGCCGTCGCCGTAGCTGACGACGGTGACCTCGGCGAACGGCCCGCCGCCCACCGAGTCGCGCACCTCGGTCACAGGGATCAGCGCGCCGTGCCGGACGAACAGGGGGATCTGGCCGAGCGGCTTGGTGACCGGGATGTAGCGTCCGCCGGTGTGGACCTCGTGGGTCCAGTAGTCGACCCACTCCCCGGCGGGCAGGTAGACCTGCCGGGTGCCCTCGGGCGAGGTCATCGGGGCCACGAGCAGGTCCTGCCCGAACAGGTACTCAAGGTCGGCCTGCCAGGCCACCGGGTCGTCCGGGAAGTCCACGCACAGGGCGCGCATCATGGGTGAGCCGGTCCGCGCGGCCTCGACCGCCGCCGAGTAGATGTACGGCATGAGCCGGTAGCGGAGCCTGATCGCCTCGACGGCGAGGTGCTCGACCTCGGGGAACTCCCACGGCTCGCGGCTGGTGGTGCCGTGGAAGCGGACCAGCGGCGACAGCACGCCGAACTGCGCCCACCGGACGTACAGGTCGTCGGCCGGGGTGCCGGTGAAGCCGCCCGCGTCGTGGCTCCAGAACGGGATGCCGGACAGGCCGTGCGACAGGCCGCCCCTGATCGTGCTGCCCATCGCGGGGAAGGAGGTGTAGGTGTCGCCGCCCCACTGGGCCGCGTGGCGCTGTCCGCCGAGGAACGACGAGCGGGCCCAGACCATGCCGTGCCCGTTGACCTCGCGGGTCACCTCGGAGACCACGTCGTTGAACAGCAGCGCGTAGACGTTGTGCAACTCGGTGCCGGTCATGCCGTTCGACGCCACCGAGCCGACGGGGACGCCCTCGGCGAAGTCGGTCTTGAAGACCGAGACGCCCTGCCGGAGCAGCGGGCGCAGCAGGCCCTTGAACCACTCCACGGCCGCCGGGCTGGTGAGGTCGACGATGCCGCAGGCGGGGTACGAGCCGTGCCAGGAGTCCGCGACGTAGACCTCACCATCCTGATTCTTCAGGAAGTATCCGTTCGCGGAGGCCTCGGCGAAAACCGGGCTGAGGTGGGAGATGTACGGGTTCATCCACAGGCAGGTCTCGAAGCCCTGCTCCTTGAGCGTGGCCAGCATCCCCTCGGGGTCGGGGAAGCTCTCCGGGTCCCACCTGAGGTCGGACCAGTGTCCCTTGACCTGCCAGTAGCAGTCGAGGTGCAGGACGTCGCAGGGGATGCCCCGCTCGCGGATCTTCCTGGCCCGCTCCAGCACCCGCTCCTGGGTGTCCTTGAAGAAGCCCGAGGAGATCCAGCTCCCGAAGGCCCACTTGGGCGGCAGCGCCGGTGCGCCCGTGAGCAGGTCGTAGCGCGCCAGGATCTCGGGGACGCCCGGCCCGCCGATCACGTAGTAGTCGATCAGGTCGTCCGGCACGACGATCTCGACGCAGCTGTGCGTCGAGCGGCAGACGTCGAACTCCACCGGCATGCCGCTGTCCACCAGGAGACCGTATCCCCGGCTGGACACATAGAACGGAACGTTCTTATACGAACGATCGGACTCAGCGCCGAACGCGTCGAAGTTCCACATCAGCGGACGCTGCCCGCGCTTGTCGAGCGGAGTGAACTTCTCGCCGAACCCGCCGAAGTGCTCGTCGGGCCGGGCGGTCAGGCTCTCCTGGTACGCCACGGTCACGCCGTCGGCCAGGGAACGCCCGAACGGCAGCGTGCGCAGCCGTCCGCTGATGTCCACATGTCCCGGGTCCTGCTCGGTGAGCAGGCGGCCCTCCGCGTCGGTGAAGCGCAGGTGCCACGGATCGAGGGTGATCTCCGCCCGTACGGCGCCCGCGTCCACGACGACCCCCGCGTCGCCGGTCTCCACCCGCGCGCCCGCGAACTCGCCGGGGTGCACCATCTCGATCACCCGCGCGGAGCGGGTGCGAGCCTCCGTGTCCTCGCCCAGCCTGACGCGGATCACGCCCTCGCCCGCGACCGCCACCTGGACGACCAGCACCTCCTCGGCCGAGGTCGAGGCCTTGAAGGTCGCGCCCCGCCCGTCCGCGGCCGTCAGCTCGGCCCGGGTGAGCGCCGAGAGGCCCTGCTCTCCCATCGCGCGCACCGGGAGCTCCGGCGGATCCGCGCTGAAGTACTCGTGCGCGATCAGAGGGGGACGGTACGGCATTGCTGCGCTCCTGTACGACACGAGGAAAGGACTCGCGAATTAGTTTGCCGACTATACGAACAAACGTCAACGCCACCGGCACCCTGTTGACATGGCCGCATCGTGTATTTAGTTTGCTCACCGTACGAACTCCAGCCGACGGGGACGACGGGCGGGAACGCGGCGTGAAGTGGCCGAAGGGGATGGACGGGCTCTGCTACGGGGGTGACTACAACCCCGAGCAGTGGCCCGAGGAGGTGTGGCACGAGGACGTCGCGCTCATGCGCGAGGCCGGGGTCACGCTCGTCACCGTGGGCGTGTTCTCCTGGTCCTCGCTGGAGCCCTCCCCCGGCCGCTTCACCTTCGGATGGCTCGACCGCGTGCTCGACCTGCTCGCCGCGGGCGGGATCAAGGTGAACCTCGCCACCCCCACGGCCTCTCCCCCGCCGTGGTTCGGCCTGGCCCATCACGACGCGCTGCCCGTGACGGCCGGCGGCACCCGGCTGACCCACGGCAGCCGCGACACCTACTGCGTGTGCGCTCCGCCGTACCGGGAGGCGTCGGTGCGCGTCGCCCGCGCGCTCGCCGAGCGCTACCGCGACCATCCGGCGCTGGCCATGTGGCACGTGCACAACGAGTACGGCACGTGGTGCCACTGCGACCACGTGGCGGCGGCGTTCCGCGACTGGCTGCGCGCCCGGCACGGCTCGCTCGACGCCCTCAACGACGCCTGGACCACCGCGTTCTGGAGCCAGTCCTACGCCGACTGGGACGAGATCGCGCCGCCACGCGCCACCCAGTACCTCCCGAACCCCGCGCAGTCGCTCGACTTCCGCCGCTTCCTGTCGGACGCGACGCTCGACCACTACCGCGCCCAGAAGGCCGTGCTGCGCGAGCTGACCCCGGACGTGCCCGTGACCACGAACTTCGTGTTCGGGAGCTGGGTGCCGGTGAACAACTGGGAGTGGGCGGGCGAGGTCGACCTCGTCGCGATCGACCACTACCCGGACGACCGCGAGCGCGCGGCGGAGCAGACCGCGTTCGCCGCCGACCTGGCGCGCGCGTGGGCGGGCGGGCGGCCGTGGCTGCTCATGGAGCAGGCGGCCGGCATCGTCTACACGGGGACGCGCATGCGGGCCAAACGGCCCGGCGAGATCGCCCTGCACACCGTCCAGCACGTCGCCCGGGGGTCCCAGGGGGCGATGTTCTTCCAGTGGCGGGCCTCGCGGGGCGGGTCGGAGCTCTGGCACGGCGGGATGGTGCCGCACGCGGGGCCCGACAGCCGGATCTTCCGCGAGATCCGCGACCTCGGCCGCCTCCTCCCCCGCCTCGCCGAGGTCGAGGGCGGCGTCCTCGCCGACGTGGCCATCCTGTGGGACCCGGAGTCCTGGTGGGCGCTGGAGGCGCCGGGCCTCCCCTCGCAGGAGGCGCGTTACCTGGACGCGCTCCACCAGGCCCACCGGGTGCTGTGGCACGGTGGCGTCACGGCCGGCTTCGCCCACCCGTCCGGCGAGCTGTCGCCATACCGCGTGGTGCTGGTCCCGAGCCTCTACCTGGTCTCCGACGCCACGGCGCGCGCCCTCACGGCGTACGTCGAGCAGGGCGGCACGCTGGTCGTCTCGTTCTTCAGCGGCGTCGCCGACGAGCACGCCCGCGTGCGGCTCGGGGGCCATCCCGGAGCGCTGCGCGACCTCCTCGGCATCCGGGTCGAGGAGTTCCTCCCCCTGGACGAGCCCGTCACGATCCGCCCGCACGGCGACGACGGGCCCCCCACGATCAACGGCTCCATCTGGAGCGAGCGCGTCGAACTGCGCGGAGCCACGGCGCTGGCGTCGTACGAGGGCGGCGACCTGGACGGCCTGCCCGCGATCACCCGGCACCGTCACGGCGCGGGCCGGGCGTTCTACGTGTCCACCCGGCTCGACGACGACGCCTACACCGCCGTCCTGGCCGCCGCCGGCGTTCCGGCCGAGCCCGTCCCCGCGGGGGTCGAGCTGGTACGCAGGAGCGGTGACGGGGTGAACTGGCTGTTCGCCCTCAACCACACGGCCGCCGAGCAGGAGATCGCGGTGACCGGGACGGACCTCGTCACGGGGGCCTCCGCCGACGGCGCCCTCCGCCTGGCACCGGGCGGTTTCGCCGTGGTCCGGACGCGGGACGTCGTGGGACAGCCCGCTATGACCGGATATGCGTGCGGCGCGCGAGGAAGTGCAACCGCTTCACAAGAAGACGTCAAGCGGCGGGAGCAATAGTCTGCTCAGGCACTCGGTCCCACGCCCGGAGGGAGAAGATCGATGAGACGCATCACGATCGCCAGGCCCCGCGGGGGCCGCCGCACGAGCAGGACCTTCGGTCTCGATCTGCGATCGCCTTCCGGCCGGGCGCTGCCGTACTGAAGATCTTTACGATGGTCTTACGCCGTCCTCTGTAGACATCTCACGTAACGAAATCATCACGCCGGGGGGCTCGGATGAAAAGGCTTTCGGTGGTGCCCGCGTACGTGCCACGGCACAAGGTGCGCGACATCCGATCGGCACATGGTCCCAGGCCTTCCAGTGAGTCCAAGGTGGTCCACCTGCAGGCGTACGCCGGGCGCAACGTCATCCGCTTCCCACGCACAGGCGGCCCGGCCCCCGCGGCCTGACGACGGGCCCCGTGAGGACGACCAGGGCCGCCGCGAGGAGCGGCGCCTGAGGTCCGCCGCCGAGGGGAGTTGCCTCGCACTCGGGACCGCCGCCGCCCACCTCGGACTCGCGACGCT
>NZ_JBEZFH010000115.1:0-22808 GCF_040649355.1 Sphaerisporangium sp. NPDC049002
TCCACGCGCGGCCCAGCTGTTCGACCGGGCCGCGGCGACCGCCACGACGCACGGCCTGAGCGCCGCCAGGGACGCCCTGGTCAGCGGGCGCGATCTGCTGCCCACGGGGTTCACCACCCGCGAGCGGCTCGTACGGACCATCCAGTGGTGGTCGGCGAGCGACGTCCCGACCGCGGAGCCTGCGCGACCGTCCGGCTTCTTCGGCACGGGCGGGGAGAGCGGCGAGGTCGTCACCCTTCTCTACGCGGGGGGCGCGGCCGCCGCCGGCATCGCGGGGGCGGGGTACGAGGGGGCGACGCCCGCCGGTACGGCCCCTTCCACCCGCTCGACCGGCCCCACGGCCGCTTCCGCCGGTTCGACCGGCCCCGAGGCCGCCGCCTCGGGCCCGACCGGCCCCACGGAGGCGGCGCGGAGCGGTGAGATGCGCTTCGGCCCGGGGGTGCCGACCGGCACGACGGCCGCCCAGATCTGGCGGTCCGGGCGCGAGCAGGTCACCGTGCCCGCCAACGAGCGTCCGCGGCGGGCGCCCGCCAGGCGCCGCCGGGGCGGCGCGCTCTGGTCCGGCGCGGTGTTCGCGCTGGTCATCGCCGCGGCGCTGTTCCTGTGGTTCCAGCGCGGCGAGCCGCTCTCGGTCACGGCGGTCGAGGTGAAGACGCCGAAGGCGAAGGGCTGCGACATCATGGTCAACGTCATCGGTGTGATCACCACGAACGGGGCGGCGGGGCAGGTGTCCTACGAGTGGCTGCCCAGCGGCGAGCAGCCGGTCAAGCACACCGACTCGGTGCCGTCGGGGCAGTCCGCCCACCAGGTCAGCCTCAAGTGGGACGTGGGCGGCCGTGGCACCAAGAAGCTGACGGCCCGGCTGCGCGTCCTGTCGCCGGTCGCCTCGGGGGCCCGCCTGGAGGACAAGGCGTCGTTCACGTACAAGTGCTGATCCGTTCATCGTCCGGGCCGGGGGATGCGTGACCCGCTCGGGCGATGACGACCAGCCTTGCGCTCCAAATGCGCAAAAAGCGGCGATGTCACTATTCTGACGGGCATGACGCAGACCCCCGCCGGCTGGTACCCCGACCCATACGGAAGCCCCCAACTGCGTTGGTGGGATGGCACGCAGTGGACCGACGCCACTCACCCGCTGGAGGGCCCGGCGGGGCAGAGTGCGCCCGTGACCACCGGCCAGTGGGCACAGCCCGGCACTGGACCCCAGCAGCAGCCCGGCACGGGAACCCAGCCAGGCACAGGACCGCACTTCCAACCCGGCACGGGACCCCAGCCGGGCACAGGACCGCAGTTCCAGCCCGGCACGGGAACCCACTCGCAGCCCGGCACGGGAACCCAGCCGGGCACCGGGCAGCAGTTCCAGCCCGGCACGGGACCGCAGTCGCAGCCGGGAACGGGGGCTTACCCGCAGCCGGGAACGGGTCCCCAGCCCGGCCCGGGACCGCAGTTCCAGCCGGGAACGGGGGCATACCCGCAGCCGGGAACGGGGGCGTACGCCTTCGCGCCGCCCGGCGGGCAACAGGGGACGACGCCGCTCGGCGCGCCGGGCAGCCCGTACGGCGGGCCCTCGGGACCGCAGCAGTGGGGCAACCAGGGCGGCACGGCCCAGTTCACCGCGCCGGAATTCGGCCCCCAGGGACCCCCGCCGAGGAAGAAGAGCGTGCTCCCCTGGGTCCTCGGCGGCGGCGCCGTAGTGATCCTCCTGGTCGTGGCCCTGGTGGTAGGCATCAGCGTCGTCAACCGCGACAGCGGCAGCGACCCGGTCGCCGCCGTGACCCCGGCCCCGAGCACCACCGTCGAGCCCTCGGACCCGCAGATCACCCCGCCCCTGGAGACCACCCCCGCCCCGGACCCGAACTCCACGGACTTCCCTGCCGAGCTGCCGCAGCCCAAGGGCAACGTCATCAGCGACTCCCGCACGGGACTGTCGTACGCGTACCCCGGCACCGATTGGAGGGTGCCCAAGTGGTCCGACGTGAACGGCACCGGCCCCGCCGACCCGAACTTCCCGCAGTGGACCAGCGGCTTCGAGGCCGTCTCGCAGGAGAACTTCGACGGCGAGAACCACGACTGGATGGGCCAGGTCCTGACCAGCCGGCTGCCGGAGGCGTTCGACTACTCCGGCCCCCAGGATCTCCGCAACGTGACCGGCGCCGTGCTGATCGCCTACGAGAAGCTGTTCTACAGCCCCGCGCACAAGCGGAAGATCGTGAAGGACGCCGCGCTTGAGATCAGCGGCAAGAAGGCGTGGATCCTGCGGTTCGAGATGGACTTCACCGCCGAAGCCAAGAAGGGGGGCTGGAAGTTCCGGAAGGAAGAGGGCCTGTTCCTTCTGGTGGATCAGGGTTCCGGACAGCGACCTTCCATGTTTTACGCCTCCATACCCGACAATCTGGACACCTCGGTGATCGATCGCACACTGGACTCTCTCAAGGCCTCGTGACCGGGCACTACGCTGAGCATTATGAGTGACCTGTTGGTCTGGATCGACTGTGAGATGACCGGGCTCGATCTCGGCCGTGACGCGCTGGTCGAGGTCGCGTGCGTCGTGACCGACGGCGAGCTGAACCAGCTGGACGAGGGCGTGGACGTCGTCATCAAGCCGCCGCGGGAGGCGCTGGAGCAGATGTCGGAGGTCGTGCGCCAGATGCACACCTCCTCCGGCCTGCTCACCGCCCTCGGCGACGGCGTGACGCTCGCCGAGGCCGAGTCCATGGTGCTGGAGTACATCCGGCGGCATGTTCCCGAGCCGAAGAAGGCGCCGCTGTGCGGAAACTCCATCTCCACCGACCGCTCGTTCATCGCCCGTGACATGCCGGCTGTGGACGCCTACCTGCACTACCGCATGGTCGACGTCTCCTCGGTCAAGGAGCTGGTCCGCCGCTGGTATCCCCGCGTCTACTTCGCCTCCCCGGCCAAGCAGGGCGGCCACCGCGCGCTGGCCGACATCACCGAGAGCGTCCAGGAGATGAGGTACTACCGCGCCGCCGTCTTCGTGCCCCAGCCGGGCCCCGATTCGGCCACCGCACGCGAGGTCGCGGAAGCCATCGCCGGATCTTGACGCGCCACGGCGTCAGAACCTCCCAAAGCCCGCTACACTTTTCCCTGTGCCGCGGTGCTGACCGCGGAGCATGGTGGGTGTAGCTCAGTTGGCAGAGCGCCAGGTTGTGGTCCTGGATGTCGTGGGTTCAAGTCCCATCACTCACCCCATGCGGGCGATGGCCGGTCCAGACGGACCGGCCATCGTGCTTTTCCGGGCACTTCCGTCCTTTCACATGGATAGCAGCCCTTTTCAGGCATCTTGCCCCCCATAGATTGAAATGGCGGGCTATGCTCGCACAGAACCGCTACGCCGCCAGCGCGGGGGGCTCGGCGATCTGACAATGATTCGTGCCACCGGAGGCCGGATGAGTGTCGATGACGCCACGTACAACGAGCACGCGCACACCGGGTTGAGCAAACGCGAGGCCGAGGTGATGGAGCTGATCGCGACGGGCCACTCGAACGGAGAGATCGCACAACGGTTGTTCCTGAGCGAGAAGACGGTGAAGAACCACGTCAACCGCATCTACTCCAAGCTGGGCGCGGACTCCCGGGGGACCGCCATCGGCCTGTGGAGGGGAGACGCGTCCCGGTGACGGCGACGCGGGCGACCGTCAGGCGGGCACGGTCATCGCGTCCCGGACGGCCGCGAGCGCGCGGCGCAGCGCCGCGAGGCCGTACCGGATCTCCTCAGGGGTCACCGAGAGCGCGGGGCGGAGCCGCACGGACCGCTCCCCGCACGGCAGGACGAGCACTCCCTCGTCGTCGCGGAGCGCGGTGATCAGCCCATCCCGGCCGGAGGACACGTCGAAGGCGCACATGAGGCCCCTTCCCCTGCTGTTGAGCACCAGGCCGGGGAACGCGTCCTCCAGCCCCCGCAGGCCGTCGAGCAGGGTCTCCCCGAGCACTCCCGCACGGGCGATCAGCCCGTCGCGCTCGATGATCTCCAGCATCCGGCGGGAGCGCACCATGTCGACGAGGCCGCCGCCCCACGTGGAGTTGATCCGCCCGCTCACCTGGAAGACGTTGCCCTCGACCTCGTCCACCCTGCGACCGGCCATGATGCCGCCGACCTGGACCTTCTTGGCGAAGGCCACGATGTCGGGCGCGAGGCCGAGCTGCTGGTAGGCCCAGGGCGTGCCGGTGAGGCCGGCGCCGGTCTGCACCTCGTCGAGGACGAACAGGGCGTCCCGCTCGTGGCACAGGTCCTGGACGGCCCGCAGGAACTCGGGGCGCATGTGGTTGTCCCCGCCCTCGCCCTGGATGGGCTCGGCGATGAAGCACGCGATGTCGTGGGGGTGGCGGTCGAAGGCCTCCCGGGCCTGGGCCAGCGACCGCTCCTCGGCCGCCTCCACGTCCCCGAAGTGGATCGCGGGCACCTCGATCCTCGGCCAGTCGAAGGCGGGGAAGCGGTCGGTCTTGGCCGGCTCGGTGTTGGTCAGCGACAGGGTGTACCCGCTGCGGCCGTGGAAGGCGCGCGTGAGATGCAGCACCTTGGTCCCGAGCTCCCGGGGACGGCCGTGCGCCTCGTTGTGGCGGCTCTTCCAGTCGAAGGCGCACTTCAGGGCGTTCTCGACGGCCAGCGCGCCGCCCTCGACGAAGAACAGGTGGGGCAGCTCCGGGTCGCCCAGCACCCGGGCGAAGGTGTCGGCGAAGTCGGCGAGGTGGGCCGTGTACAGGTCGGAGTTCGCCGGCTTGTTGGCGGCGACCCGGCCGAGCAGCGCCAGGAACTCCGGATCGTCGTCGAAGGGGTTCACCCCGAGTGGGGCCGAGGCGAAGAACGTGTAGAAGTCGAGGTAGCGGCGGCCGGTGCCGGCGTCCACGATCCAGGATCCGCCGCTACGTTCGAGGTCGAGCTCCAGCCGGTAGCCGTCGACGAGAAGGTGGCGGGCCAGACGGTCGAGGACGCTCATGTGCCCTCCCAGATGCGGAGCTCGACACTTACGCCAGATTATTCCCCGCCGACCGGGCGCGTATGTTCACACTTTCCGGCACATCCGTTTTGCCACCGTAATTCTTTTGTCACCAGGGCGGCGTCTAGACGACGTGCGCGGCCGTTCCCGCGGTTCCCCTATGCCCCACGTCCCGGGCCCGGAAGGCCAGGAACAGCAACGAGACTCCGTACGCGATCGCGAAGATGCCGATCAGCCAGGTGAGCGCGAGAGCGCCGGCCGCCGGCCAGGCGAACAGCAGGATTCCGAAGATCACCGCCAGCACGCCGCTGATCATGTGCGTCCAGTCGGTGTCGCCGGCCGTCCTGCGCCTGATCCCCGTGACGATCTCGGCCACGCCCATGACGACCGCGTAGACGGCGATCAGCAGGAGCAGCACGAGCGCCGTGATGCCCGGCCAGACCCAGGCGACGATCCCCGCCAGGACGCCGATGACGCCGGAGACGATCATCCACGTCTTCGAGTCGCCGGGATGGGTCCCCCTGGCCGCCCCGATGAGCGTGAACACCCCGTTGACGATCGCGAAGGCGCCAAAGAGGATCACCAGCGTGAGGAGCGTGATCAGGGGCCAAACGATGGCCAGGATGCCGAACAGGATCCCGCAGGCACCGCGCACCGCGAGCACCCACCAGTGGTGGCCTACCTCGGCCCGCACATCTTGCATATCGTCCTCCTAGCTTGGCCGGGGGATTCATGATCGGCAATACGCTCATGGAACGACGACCACCTCAGCCCCACGTTTCCGTTCATATCCGGAAAGGACCTGTGACCAGACCAAATCAACGTCAAATGCTGTCCAGCACCTATCAAGCCCAGCAATATCGTGTGAACTGAACTGACATGGGACATGTCAGCGACAAGACCTGGAAGGACGCCGGTGTCACTTCGCGAAGCGGCCAAAGACCTCAGCAGCGAGCTCGTACGGCTGCGCCACGCACTGCACCGCGAGCCGGAGATCGGCCTGGACCTGCCGAGGACGCAGGAGAAGGTGCTCGGCGCGCTGGCGGGGCTGCCCCTTGAGGTGTCGACCGGCGAGCGGCTGAGCTCGGTCACCGCCGTGCTGCGCGGCGCGCGGCCCGGCCCGACCGTACTGCTGCGCGGCGACATGGACGCGCTCCCCGTGACGGAGCGGAGCGGCGCCCCGGTGGTCTCCGAGCTGGCCGGGCGCATGCACGCCTGCGGGCACGACCTGCACACCGCGATGCTGGCCGGCGCCGCGCACCTGCTCGCCGCCCGCCGCGACCGGCTGGCCGGCGACGTCGTTTTCATGTTCCAGCCCGGCGAGGAGGGCGAGGGCGGCGCGAAGATCATGATCGAGGAGGGCGTGCTGGACGCCTCGGGCCGCCGTCCCGTCGCCGCGTACGCCCTGCACGTGATCAGCTCGCTCCTGCCCCAGGGCGTCTTCGTCAGCCGGGGCGGGCCCATCATGGCCGCGGCCGACCGGCTGACGGTGACCGTACGCGGCTCGGGCGGGCACGGGTCGACCCCGCACCTGGCCAACGACCCGATCCCCGCCGCGTGCGAGATGGTCACCGCGCTGCAGACCATGGTCACGCGGGGCTTCGACGTGTTCGACCCAGTGGTGGTCACCGTGGGGAGCTTCCACGCCGGCACCACCGACAACGTCATCCCCGGCGAGGCCCGCTTCGAGGCGACGGTCAGGTCCTTCTCCGCGGCGGCGCACAGCCGCGTCCAGGAGCGGATCGTGAGGCTGCTGAGGGGCATCGCCGCCGCCCACGGCCTGGAGGTCGAGGCGGACTACGAGGTGAGCTACCCGATCACCGTCAACAGCGCCGCGGAGGCGGAGTTCGTCGGCGCCACCGTGCGCGAGGTGTTCGACGAGCGGCGGTTCATCACGGCGCCCCAGCCGTTCGCCGGCTCGGAGGACTTCTCCTTCGTCTGCGACGAGGTGCCGTCGGCGTTCGTCGCGCTCGGCGCCTGCCCGACGGGGGCCGACCCGTCGAAGGCCGCCTACAACCACGCGCCGGAGGCGGCCTTCGACGACGCCGTGCTGCCCGACGGCGCCGCGCTCTACGCCGAGCTCGCCACGCGCAGGCTCGCCCAGGAGGCCTCAGCCGGCGGCGTAGACGACCAGTGAGACGGCGATGTACTGGGCCACGTAGGCGGCCAGGGTGAAGGCGTGGAACACCTCGTGGAAGCCGAACCAGCGCGGCGAGGGGTCCGGGCGGCGCAGGCCGTAGACGAGGCCGCCGAGGCTGTACAGGACGCCGCCGAGGACCACGAACGCGACCGCCGCGACCCCGGCGCCCCCCACCAGCTGGGGCATCACGAAGACGGCTATCCAGCCGAGCGCGATGTAGAGCGCCGTGTAGAGCCAGCGGGGCGCGCCCATCCACACCGAGCGGAAGACGACCCCGGCGACGGCTCCCGTCCAGACCACAGAGAGCACGACCACCCGCACCGGCCCCTCCAGCGCGAGCAGCGCGAGGGGGGTGTAGGTGCCGGCGATGATCAGGTAGATGTTGGCGTGGTCGAGCCGTCGCAGGACCTCGGCCAGGCGCGAGGCCGGGCGGCCACGGTGGTAGGTCGCCGAGACGCCGAAGAGCAGGCCCGAGGTCACCGCGTAGACCGCGGCGGCCAGACGGGCCTGGAGGGTCGGCCCGAGGGCCACGAGGACGAACCCGGCGATCAGCGTCGCGGGGAGCGCCCCCGCGTGGAGCCAGCCACGCAGCTTCGGCGGGGGAACCGTTCGATCAGGGGAGACGGCGGGGCCTGCGGTCATTGTGGTCATCTCGACCTCCTCACAACCTACGCTAGCGTAACTTACGCTTACGTAGGTTGTGAGCTCGATCACGCGCTCAATGGGGTGCCCAGTCAGAGAGCGCCCGTATCGGAGCGTCCGTACGGAGAGCGCCCGTATGAGAGCGTCCGTTCAGAGGGCGTCCAGGAAGCGCGCGGCGATGGGGGCGGCGGCGTCCGGGCCAGTGCCGCCGTGCTCGACGAGCACCGCGAAGGCGAGGTCGCCCCGGTAGCCGACGAACCAGGCGTGGTCCTCCCCCGAGGAGGCCCGCGCCGTGCCGGCCTTGCCCGACACGCCCTCGGGAAGCCCGGACGGGGCGGCCGTCCCGTCCGGCACGACCGCCGTCATCATCGCCCGGAGCGGGCCCAGGACCTGCGGCGGCAGCTTCCTCGGCTTGGGGCGGCCGTCGGTCTCCAGCCGCCCGACGGCGTCCTCCGACATCAGCCTGGGCGGGCGCCAGGTGCCGTTCTGGACGGCTGCGGCTACCAGGGCCATGCAGAGCGGGGTGGCCCGCACCGAGTTCTGCCCGATGGCGTCAGCGCCCAGCTCGTCACCGTTGCCCGCGTCGCGCATGGACCCGCAGACCCCGCCGATGCCCGACTGCAGCTTCCCTCCGAACCCGAACTCCACCGCCTCCCGCCGGAGCCTGCCCTCCCCCAGATGCTCGACCGCGAGCCGGGTGAACGTGGTGTCGCACGACAGTGCGAACGCCTGCTGGAACGTCACCGTGCCGTGGTTCTCGTCACGGTAGTTGTCGAAGGTCTCCCCGTCCGGGCCCGTGTAGTGGGCCGGGCAGTCCACCTGCGTGTCCCCGGTCATCTGGCTGCCCAGCAGGGCCGCCGCCGTGATGATCTTGAACGTGGACCCGGGCGGATAGGGCTTGTAGAAGGCGCCCTGGCCGGGCAGCCGGTCGGCCACGGCCAGCACCTCCCCAGTGGACGGCCTGACCGCGACGATGGCGGCGGGGTCGGCGATGCGGTCGAGTGCCCGCGCCGCCGCGGCCTGCGTCCACCAGTCGAGGGTCGTGCGGAACGTCCGCTCGGCCGCCTGGCGGAAGACCACGAGCCTCCTGGACTTCCCTGTGGACGCCACCGCCTCGATCGCCCACCCCGTCGGCGGATCCACATAAAGGTCGTCGACCCTGCCGATGAGGTCCTCGAAGTACCTCTCGGCCCCGCTGTCGTGGGGCAGCGGCTTCCCCTGCCGGGTGAGCAGGTCGGTCCCCGGCACGGGGATCTCCTTCATGCGCAGCCGTTCGCTCGCCCCGAGCCCAGGATGGAGGGTCTCGGGCGTCCAGACCACTTTCCACCCGCCGTCCCTCACCGCCAGGTGCAGCACGGAGGAGAACTTCCACTGCCCCAGCTCCCCGATCTGCCTGATCCCGTCGAAGGGCAGGTCCGCGGACTGCTCGCCCCGGCGTACGACCGTGCCGGGCGTCAGCTTGATGGAGAGGATCTGCAGATCGGAGCTGAGGCGCCGGTGCTGGTCCAGGAAGTCGGACGGCGGGGACGCGACCAGTTCGCGCATCTCGCTGAGGTTCTCGGCCGCCCAGGCGTCGAGGTAGGCCTGGCCGGTCTCCTGGGGGCTTCCGGTCACCCGGCGCGAGTCGACGACCAGGGCCACGAGCGCCGCCGCGACGATGACGAGACTCACCACGACCAGAGCGAGCAGTCCTCGGCGGCGCATACGGTTCTCCCAAGAGTGCCGGTTATGGCACATCCCGATATATCAGAAGCCATGGAGATCGTGTGGGCAAGCGTAAGGCTGAGGTGACTCCCCTGCCGGGCCGTTACCCGGTGGACTTCGGCGAGGTGGAGCTCCTGCGGGACCTCGACCGGCCGAACGGCTGGCTGCTCAGCATGGCCGGGGTCCCCCAGTCGTACGTGGATCTCGGAGATCCCACGTATCTCGACTTCGAGTACGTCCGGCTCATGGCCGACGTGATCGACGCGATGGAGGAGGGCCCGCTGGACGTCGTCCACGTGGGCGCCGGCGCCTGCACGCTCCCCCGGTACGTCGCGGCGACCCGGCCCGGCTCCCGTCACATCGTGATCGAGCCGGACGGCCTGCTGGTGCAGCTCGTGAGGGACCAGCTCCACCTGAAGTCCGTGCCCCGGCTGAAGGTCCGCGTGGCCGACGGCCGCTCGGCCGCCGCCGGCCTGCACGACGCCTCGGCCGACCTGTTCATCCTGGACGCCTTCAGCGGCGCGACCATGCCGCTCGACCTCGCGACCGCCGAGTACATGGGAGACGTCGCCCGCGTCCTGAAGGACTCGGGCACGCTGCTGGTCAACATCGCCGACGGCAAGGGGCTGGCCTTCGCGCGCCGCGTGGTCGCGACCGTGCGCGGCACGTTCAGCCACGTGGCGCTGCTCGCCGAGCCCGGCGTCCTGCGCGGGCGCCGGTTCGGGAACCTCATCGTGGTCGCCTCGCCGGCCCCGCTGCCCCTCCAGGACCTGATCCGCAAGGCTGCGGGCGGCCTGACGCAGGCCCGCTGCGTGTACGAGGAGGGGCTGGTGAACTTCGTCGCCGGCGCGGCGCCGATCAAAGACGGCGACTCCGTCGTCTCCCCGGTTCCCCCTGCCGCCCTGTTCGAGTAGGCCCTTCGCCGCTGGCCGAACATTTAGCGAATCAGGTAAGACCACTTTCCCGATGCCAGAAACACGGCATTTATGGGAGACGATGCATTTTCACGTACATCTGCACGTGCATTTGCAGACTTCGATTGCATGTTCGTCGTCCGACGATGAACGCCCTCCCTATCGATAAATCAGGAGAATTAGCCGGAAACCGGTCATCTCCCCCGATTTCCACCCCCGCGACGATCATTCCGAACGCCATTCCAACCGCCATTCAAGCAGCTCAGAGCCACATAGCGATGATCTTTCACGAAATATCAGGCATAGCCGCTGCTGCCACATCGCCATGCCCTACGATTTGGCCTCACAAGGCAGAACAATGCCGAATGAAGTCGATTAGAAGGGCAAAAGAGTATATGATGCAGCGCGGCTCCCATAGCGAACCGCCTGACAGCCAGGCGGCGGCCCCCGTGCCTCCGTGGGCGAAACGCGCCGCGCGAGCGGTCGCCCGTCAGATCGTGGGCTTCACCAGCGGCGTGGCGGTGGCCGTCTCCGCCCCCCTCGTCGGCCAGGCCCTCAGCACCTGGTCACCGATCACCGCGGACATCGGCATAGAACGGCCGCACGACGGAACCCACGACAAGGCGCTGCCCTGCCTGACGGTCAGCGGGCACGGCACCCCTCAGGCCGGGTCGAAACTCGTCGTCGCGGTCCAGCAGAGCTACCCGGAGGCGGGTGCGATCACGTTCTTCCCCGACGTACGCGTCGTCGACGGGGAATGGCAGATAACGGTCCCCCTGAACGGGCCGGAGGACAGCTGGTTCACCATCAGAGCCGTGGTGCTCGACAGCGAGCAGGCGCATTACCTCGGCACGGTCGGGGGCACCGCGGGCATGTCCAGGTGGATATCGCCCACGATGCCCCCTGGTAGTGCGATTGCCGACTCGGTAGACGTTCAGCGCGGTCCTGGACAGATCTCCTGCTGAGCACCACCGAGGTGACCCGGTCGCTGGGCGGCGGCGTATGCCGCCGCCCAGAACCGGCGTCGGTAGAGCCTAGGGCACCCTGAGGCCCGCTATGCGCCGTTCCAAGCCGTTCCCTCTGGTCGCTCGGGTAGGTGCCCGCCTCTAGGCGCCGTGGTCGGCGGCGATGGCGTCGATCCTCGCGGCGAGTGTGAAGTCCATGTCGGTCAGCCCGCCGGCGTCGTGGGTCGTGAGGGCGATATGGAGCCGCCGCCACCGGATGTCGATGTCCGGATGGTGGTTGAGCTTCTCGGCCTGCTCGGCCACGTCGTTCACGATCGCGATGGCCGTCGGGAAATCGGGGGCGACCACCGTGCGCCGGATCTCGTCGCCCTCACGCCGCCACTCGGGTACTTCGTCGAGCCGGGTGGAAATCGCCGCGTCATCCAACCTGTCCATAGGAGGAGTCTTTCACGGCGACAGGCGGGACAGGTAACCGTCGGTGACGATCTGCTCGGCCATCTGGGCGTAGGCGGCGGGATCCTCGGGGGCGTACGTGCCAAGGCCGTCCACGTAGCGGTTGTACATGCAGAAGGCGGCGGCGATGAGCACGGTGTCGTGGATCTCCACGTCGGTGGCGCCGGCCTTGCGGGCGGCGGCGACGTGGTCCTCGGTGACCTCGGTGCCGAGCCTCTGGACCGCCCCGGCGATGTGCAGCAGCGCCTTCATCTTGTCGGAGACCGGGGCGGTGTCGACGTCCGAGCAGGCGTGGGCGACGGTCTCCGCACCTCCGGGCAACTGCGCCGCCGCGAATGCCTTGTGCGAGGCCGAGCAGAACTTGCACTGGTTGAGAGTGGAGACGTAGGAGGCGATGAGCTCGCGCTCACCTCGCGACAGCGTGTTGTCGTCGCGCAGCAGGGTCTCCGCGAGATCACTCAGCACCCTGCCCGTCTCGGGCCGGTACCGCATCAGGCCACGGATACCGGGAGCGTCGTTCCCCAACTCGATGTGCGGCATGGGAGCCTTCCCGGGCCGGGGCGGGCGGCACGCCGGAATGCCCGGCGGTGGACGCGCCCGCGTACGACCCTAGACGATCAGCTTTGCTCCATCTTTACCTCAAGCCTCGGGCGCGGGGAAGGGCGGAGGAGGGACGAAAAACGGGGTGGGCACGGCCTGCGTGAGGCCGTACCCACCGGTGTCGTTCACGAAGGCGGATCGCTCAGATGCCGACCATGTGGCAGGTGGCGGTGGCCTTCTTGGACGGGTCGCTCTCGGAGGTGGCGGTGAGCTTCAGCTTCGCCAGGAGGGCGCCGCCCTTGGCGCGCTGGGCGTAGACGGGCACGAGCGCCGTCTTGCCGAACTCCAGGGAGGACAGCTTGTTGGGCATCCAGGTCGACCAGCCCTTGCCGTCCACCGTGGCGGAGAGGCGGTAGACGTCCGACTTGAGGTACGAGCCGACATCCTCGGGATGCCGGCCCGCGGGCGTCGCCGCCTTACCGGTGTTGGTGAGCGGGAAGCGGCAGGCCGCCCACTCGGTGCCCTTGGCGATCGTGGCGCTCGGCAGCACGCTGACGCCCCGCTTCTGGGGACCGGCACCGTCCAGCGAGCGGACGGCGACGGTGTACGACAGCGTGCCCTTCTTGTCGCGCTGGAGGTCCAGCACGTAGAAGTGCAGGCGGTTGGCCTCGTCGACGTACTCGTACTCGCTGCCGGAGTCGGTGCCCGCGTGGAACAGGGCGTCCGAGAGCTGCCGGTAGTCGCCGACGGTGATCGGAACCCGCGTGCCGTCCGGCAGGACGTAGTCGGTCATGCCGATGTCCTGCGGGTTGGCGTCGATGACCCACTCGAACGGCGCCTGGTCCTGGTTCTTGGTCTTGGCCAGCAGCACCCCGGAGTCGGGCGTGAAGGAGTCGGCGCCGATCCGGTCCACGACCTCGATCGTGTAGTTCTGGTAGCCGCGACCGTCGCAGAGCGGGTCGGTCTGGATGCTGCACGCCGGGCTGAGGTCACCGGTGCCGAGCGTGATGTTCACGCCCGACAGGTCGTTCTTGCCGGGCTGGACCTCCCGCGCCGTCACCCGGGCGACGACCAGGCCCGATTCGGCCAGCGCCTCCCGCGAGAGCCGCAGGACGTTCTGCTCGTCGACCATCTCCAGCTTCAGCTTGTTCCTGAGCATGTGCTGAGCGCCCATCGAGCCGCCCCCGGTGGGCGGGATCGTCCACCGGCTGTGCGGGCCTCCGGGGCCGTTGAAGCTGCCCCGGCTGAGCATCTCCCAGATGCCGGTGTACGCGCGGCGAGCGGGCACGCCGAACGGGTTGTTGTAGTTGTCGCCGATGCCGAGGATGTGGCTGAACTCGTGGGCGTACACGCCCTGTCCCGAGCTCTCGGCCTGGGTGGAGGAACCCCCGCCGGCGTTGGGCCAGATGGTGGAGGCCGAGGCCCAGGAGGTCCAGTCCACGTACCGCGTCTTCGCCCAGTTGGGGAGGTTCGGATCCGGCGGCCCGAAGTCGTCGGTCACCTCCTCCTTCGTCGGGAACTTGATCGGCCCGAACTCCTGCCAGGTCGACGACTCGTCCTGGCCGGCGCTGAGGTAGAAGACGAAGTCGAACTTGCTCAGCTCGTCGTCACCCGCGGCGGCGGCCCAGGCGGCACGTCCGTCGGTGCGGATGTTGCGGTTGCAGGTGTCCCCCGCCGGGCAGGCGGTGCCGCCCTGGAACTCCATGGCGTACTCGTGGGACTTGCCCGGCATCTGGTAGGGCCCGAAGGCGTTGAGCTCGACGCCGTACCTGCCGCCGGAGTCCTCCATCCAGTACTCGTGGATGGTGTGGCCCCGGTTCAGCTTTCCGGGGGTGTTGAGGAAGTCCTGGTAGAACTTGGCCACCTGGTCGCGGGGGATGTCGTGCGCCTCGCTGCTCGGGTTGCCGAACACCGTGGACCTCGCCGGCTGCGTGACCACGAACGGCTGGTTCGGGTAGTCGAGCAGCACGAGAGCGCCCTTGAACGTGCGCTTGGACCCCTTGCCCGCGGGGTCGGACCAGCTGGTGCCGGGGACGGGCTTGTAGTCGTCCTCCCAGGTCATGTGGTCCGGGTTCTTCCAGTTCTGCGGGTCGATCGCGACCGGGCCACCGGGCTTCCCCTTGAACAGGGCCGCCGGCTCCTGTTCCTGCCAGGGCTGCCGCTGCGGCCAGTGATCGGCCTGCCATGGGTGCGCGGGCTCGGGGGGCGGCTCCGCCGAGGCGGGGACCGCCGCCAGTCCTACCGGACCGAGCGCGATCGCCAACAACATTACGGACAGCCGTCTTCTCCTGCGGTGAATCGACGACTCGGTCACGGCCTCACCTCTAACTCTGGGCCAGCACTCAGCGGGGACGCTACCGACGCTATTGACGGAGATCATCCGACACCTGTAGGGACTCTTGGGGGGGTTTGTCCTACATGCGATGAAACCGGCCGCTCAGGAGGCTTTCGATGTCCAACGGGCTGCAACGTATTGTGGACGGCTTGGCCGTCCAGCTCGGCAGGGCCGTAATGCTGGAGGACCGGTTACAGCACGTGCTCGCCTACAGCCGGCAGAAGGAGCCGCTGGACGACATCCGGCGCGACTCGATCCTGCGCCGCGAGACGACCCCCGAGGTGCGCGAGTGGCTGCGCGCCGCCGGGATCTTCGAGGCCGAGGGCCCGATCCGCACGCCGGGCGCCGCCGGTCTCGGCCTGCTGCCCCGGGTGTGCGTCCCCGCCCGGCACGGCGGACGGCTGCTCGGGTTCCTGTGGTTCATCGACGCGGGCCCGCCGATGTCGGAGGAGGAGATCGGCGTCGTCGCGGAGGTGGCCTCGGCCGTCGGGGTCGCGCTCTTCCACGAGAGCCTCGCCAACGGGCTCGCGGCGCACCGGGAACTGGACGCGGTCACCAGCGTGCTGCTCGGCACCCCCGGCGCCGCCGAGGCGGGCGCGCGGAGCCTCATCGAGGCGGGCGGCTTCCCGCAGTCCGAGCCGGTCACCGTGGCGGTCGCCAGGCCTCTCCTGGACGGGCAGGTCGACGAGCCGTTGCGGGAGGCGATGGAACGGGCGCTGCTGACCGTGCGGCACCGGCTCGGGCCGCGGCGCACGCTGCATCTGGTGCGGTACGACCACGCGGTGCTGCTGTTCTCCGGGGCCGCCCGCCCCGAGCAGATACACGCCGCGATGGAGTTTCCCGTGGTGGTGGGCACGGGCGACCCCCGCGCGCGCCTGGACCAGGCCGCCGAGTCGTACCTGGAGGCCGCGCGGGCGGCGGAGGTGGCGGCGCGCCTGCCCGCCCTCGGGCCGTCGGCCGAGTGGTCACGCCTGGGCGTCTACCGGCTGCTGACCCAGTTGCCGCCGGCCACTCTCAAGATCCACCCGGGCCTCGAACGCCTGCTCGCCGACGAGGCGCACCGCCCCCTGCTGGAGACGCTGGAGGCCTACCTCGACCTGGCTGGCAGCGCGCACGCCACCTCCGAGCGGCTGCGGCTGCACCGGACCTCGCTCTACTACCGCCTGCGGCGGGTGGAGGAGCTGGCGGGCACCGATCTGCGGGACGGTGGCGAGCGGCTCACGCTCCATCTGAGCCTGAAGCTCGCCCGCCTCCTCGGCCGCTACCCTGTGGCGGCCTCGGTACGGGCCGGCCGGGGCCCGTCCACGTGACGGCCACGTGACGGCCACGCGACGGCTCGACGGCTCGACGGCTCGACGGCTACTTGACGGCTCCGGCGGTGAGGCCGGACTGGATCTGCCGCTGGAAGATGATGTAGACGATCAGCATCGGGATGATCGCCATGCTCAGCGCGGCGAACAGACCGGGCCAGTCGGCCTCGTACCCGGCGGTCGTGTTGATGTTGGCGATGCCCTGGGTGATCAGCCACTTGTCCTCGACGCTGCCCGACAGCAGCACGATCGGCAGGAGGTACTGGTTCCACTGACCGAGGATGTTGAAGATCGTGATGCTGATCAGGCCCGGCCTGGCCATCGGCACCATGATCTGGAAGAACGTGCGGGTGTGCGAGGCGCCGTCCATCATGGCCGCCTCGGCCACCGAGTTGGGGAGCGTCTTGAAGAACGCCGTCAGGAAGAACACGGTGAACGGCAGCGAGTACGCGATGTAGACCAGGATCACGCCGATGTGGGTGTCGATCAGGCCGAGGTTGCGTACCACGAAGAACAGCGGGACCAGCGCCAGGAACACCGGGAACGACAGGCCCGACACGAACAGGTAGTAGATCGCCCGGTTGCCGAAGAACCTGTAGCGCGCCAGCACGTACGCGGCCATCGAGCCGAACAGCATCGTGAACAGCGTGCTCACGCCGACCACGAAGACCGTGTTCAGCATGTACCGCCCGATGTGGGCCTTCTCCCAGGCCCGGCCCCAGGAGGCCCAGCTGAAGTTGTCGGGCAGCGCGAGCGGCGCGTCGCCGACGATCTCGGGGTTGGTCTTGAAGGACGCGAGGAACGTCCACAGGATCGGGCCGACGACCAGGATCGTCCACACGATCAGCGCGATATGGGAGAGCGCCCCGAAGACGCCCGTCGGATTCTTCTGACGGCGGCGGGAGGCCGCGTGCGAGGCCTTGGCCACCCGGACCGCGTCGGTTTGGGTCGCCATCATCAGAGCTCGATCCTCTCGCGGCGCGTCACGCGCAGGCTGAGCGCGGCGAACGTGATGGTCAGGAAGAACAGGGCCACGCCCATCGCGGAGGCGTAGCCGAACTTGGAGAAGGTGAACGCCGTGCGCCAGATCTCCAGGGGCAGGACGGTGGTGGCGTTGTCGGGACCGCCGCGGTCGACCGAGAGCACCTGCACCAGGGCGAAGCAGTCGAAGGCCGCGATGCCGAGATAGACCCAGCCGACCTGGATCGTGTCCCAGATCAGCGGGAGCGTGATGCTGAAGAAGAGCCGGAACCGGCCCGCCCCGTCGAGTGCCGCGGCCTCGAAGACGTCGCTCGGGATGGCCGACATCCCCGCGGAGAACAGCACGACGTAGAAGCCCACGGACTGCCAGACCACGACGCCCATGATCGACCAGAGGGCGAGGTCGGTGTTGATCAGCCAGCCGACCGGGTTGACGCCCACCCACTTGAGCAGGCCGTTCAGCACGCCGGTCTGGTCGGGACGGTAGATCGCCTGGAACAGGACGCCCACGACGGCCACGGCCAGGACCTGGGGGAAGAAGTAGACCACCCGGTAGAACCTCGACCCCCGGACCCCGGTCATCCTCCCGCCCCTGCTGCCCCCTCCGAGGTTCAGCAGGAACGAGAAGAACAGCGCGATCGCGATGGTGATCAGCGGCATGGCGAGCAGCAGGAGCCCGTGGTGGCGCACGGCCGCCCAGAAGACGTCGTCGTCCAGCAGGCGGGTGAAGTTCTCGAACCCGATGAACTGCGGATTCGCGGAGATCCCCCGCCAGTTGGTCAGCGAGATGTAGAACGCCTGCGCGTAGGGGCTGATCACGAAGACCACGTAGAGGATCAACGGGATCGCCAGGAACGAGAAGATGAACCCGTACTTCCTGGCCCTCGCGCTGACCAGCCTCGCGGCGAGCCCGCCGTCGCCTTGCCGCATGATCTACTACACCGTCCGGTTCTGCTTGGTGGTGGAGGAGTCGGCCTTGACCGCGTCGGCCTTCTTCTGCATCTTGGCGCAGAACTCTTCGGCGGTGATGCGGCCGAACATCAGCGAGTTGGTCTGCTTGCGCAGCTCGGTCTCCAGCTCCTTGTACCAGTTCTCGAAGCTGCTGTAGGTGACGATGTTGGCGCCCGCGGCCGTCTGGGCGTCGTTGATGCTCTTGAGGCCCGGGGACAGCGAGAGGCCCTCGGCGGCGCCGACGACGACGGTGAGGCTGCCGGACTTCTCGGTGAAGCCCTTGGCGCCCTCCTTGGAGAGCATGATGCGGGCGTACTCAAGGGCGCCGGCGGTGTTCTTGCCCTTCGAGGGGATGATGTACGGCTCGCCCGCCGCGGAGCGGATGGCCTCGAACGGCATCTTGTCGGACGGGGTGAGGCTCGGGGTCGGCGTCACGGCGTACTCGAAGGTGTCGGGCGTGTTGCTCTTCTGCTCGTTCTCCAGCCAGGAGCCGGAGGGGTACAGCGCGACCTTGTCCTGGTTCTGACGGGTCTGGACCTCGGTGTGGATGAGGCCCTCGTAGCTCTTGTCCATGAACTTGCCGATTTCGGCCCACGCGGCGGCCGACTGCTTCACGGAGTCGCGGTTCCAGACGCCGTCTTCGAGGTTGTCGATGTCGATCAGGAGCTGGTTGCCCTCGATCTTCGCCGCCGTGATCAGGATCATCCAGTACTGGTAGTAGGAGGCGTTCTTGCCCGCGTAGGCGTACGGCGTGATGCCCGCCTTCTTGATGGTCTCGCAGAGGGTCTTGAACTCGTCGAATGTCTTCGGCGGGGTCCAGCCCTTCTCCTGGAAGAGCTTGCCGTTGTACCAGAGGCCGTATCCGCTGGAGACGTAGTTGAGGATGTACGGCTTGCCGGCGATGAGGCCCGACTCGACGGTGCCGGGGATCAGCGTGTCCCTGACCTTCTTGCTCGGGTCGTCGAGCGAGGGGGCGTCGAACAGCTGGGTGAGGTCGAGCAGCTGGCCCTCGGTCTGCAGGGCGCCGTTGTCCATCAGGTCGGAGCCGGAGTTGGCGATGAAGTCGGGGACGTCGCCGCTGGCGAAGCGGGGCTGCAGCGTCTGGGCGATCTGCTGCGTGGCGACGTGCTTGACGGAGGCCTTCGGGAACTCCTTCTTGTACAGCGGCTCGTGCACGTCGGTGGCGTAGCTGTCGCCGAGACCGCCCTTGAAGATGACGACTTCGAGGGGGGCGTCCGCCGCGACCCCGAAGGGGTTGGCCGCCGAGGTCGCGGCGCCGCCGGCCGTGGCGGTCGGGGAGGCCGCGGAGTTGCCTCCGCTGGTCGCACAGGCGCTCAGCATGCTCGCCGCCGGTCCTGCGACGAGTGCGGTGAGGCCGATCCGGCGGAGCATCTGCCGCCGGGTGATCTCTCGGGGCGTGCCGGCGGAGTTGGACATGCGACCCTCCAGGAATGGGGCAATCAATTAGGAAAGTTTCCTAAACGTTTGAGGAACGTACGTCCATCCCGGTACAGCGTCAAGTGGTATGGGCCAACCCGTGATCGAGCTGTAGCCGACCAGCAAACGACCCGCGACAGAGGGGGACGTCCGACACCTTGTGAAACTCCTCCGTAACCTAGCAACAGCACAGGTCACCGCCCGATGATGGCACAAATTGAAGCCGAATCGACACCCCTTTGACCCGGTCTAGACCAGTGAAGTCGGGGCGGCTCGTCATGCCGCCAGAGGTCCGGTATGCCACCCCTCCGGCCCATCCTGCCGGTGACCGAAAGTGAGGGCGCGAGCGCGCGGCGTCGGCGGCCGGGGTGAGACCTCGGGGTCCGCGCGAGACGCGGGCGTCCACGGACCGGACCGGGCTGCGGCCGGACCCGCGAAGCGGCTAGCGTCGAACCCAACATCCCCGACATTCGAGGAGCAATGGGTTGCCGCTCCAGATGATTGGCGCTCCCAGCGATCCCGACCTCATCCGTCTGCCTTGGGACCTTCCCCTGGAGAGCTGGCCCGAGCACCACCTCGTGACCCTGCCGCGCGGCATCTCCCGGCACGTCGTCCGGTTCGCCCGGCTGTCCGGGCGGGTCTACGCGATCAAGGAGATCAGCGAGCGGTACGCCAAGCGGGAGTACCAGCTCCTGTGGGACCTGAGCCGGCTCGACACCCCGTCCGTCGAGCCCGTGGCGGTCGTCACCGGCAGGACGGACGCCTCCGGCGAGCCGCTGGACTCGGCGCTGATCACCCGGCACCTGCAGTTCTCGCTCCCCTACCGCGCGATGCTGTCGGGCACGCTCCGGCCGGACACGCTGATCCGCCTGCTGGACGCGCTGGCCGTGCTGCTCGTACGGCTGCACCTGGCCGGGTTCTACTGGGGCGACTGCTCGCTGAGCAACACGCTCTTCAGGCGGGACGCGGGAGCGTTCGCGGCGTACCTGGTGGACGCGGAGACCGGCGAGCTGCACCCGGTGATCAGCGAAGGCCAGCGCACCCACGACATCGAAGTCGCCTATATCAACATCTATGGGGAAATGCTGGACCTGGAGGCGGGAGGGTTCCTACACCCCTCGATCGACCCTCTCGCGTTCGCCGACCAGCTCTGCGAGCGCTACCACCGGCTCTGGGACGAGCTCACGCAGGAGGAGATCGTCGAGGACGTCGAGTGGCATCTCATCGACCAGCGGATCCGGCGGCTGAACTCGCTCGGCTTCGACGTCGCCGAGATGATGGTCAGGCGCAAGGCGGGCACCGCCCGGCTGATCGTACGGCCGAAGGTCGTGGACGCCGGGCACCACCAGCGCCGCCTGCTCCGCCTCACCGGGCTCGACGTCGAGGAGAACCAGGCCAGGCGGCTGCTCAACGACCTCGACTCCTTCCGGGTCGCCAAGGGGCTCCGCCACGAGGACGAGGCGATCGTCGCGCACCGCTGGCTCGCCGAGACCTTCCAGCCGACCGTGCACATGATCCCGCAGAACCTGCGCGGCAAGCTGGAGCCCGCGCAGCTCTTCCACGAGGTGCTCGACCACCGGTGGTTCATGTCGGAGGCCGAGGGCCACGACGTCGGCCTGGACGCGGCCCTGCGGTCGTACGTCGACACCGTTCTGGTGTACAAGCCCGACGAGAAGGCCATCATCGGCGACGAATCCACCGTGGACCCGGTCAGCCCCTGACCGCCTCCGTCCGCGAACCCGGCCGGTCCCCGACCCCCACCGCCTCCGAACCGCGACCGGCCTTCCGGCGCGGCGAGGGCTCAGCCGGTGCCTTCCAGCTCGCCGAGATACCCGGCGGCCTCCGCGATGCGGTCCTCGCCGAAGACGCGGACGCCGTCGGCCTCCAGCAGGGCGGCGGTCACCCCGGCGCCGGGCGTGACGTTCCCCCGGAAGGTGCCGTCGTGGATGCGCAGGCTGCCGCAGGAGGGGCTGCCGTCCTTCAGCAGGGCGATCTTGATGCCCGTCGACCGGACCAGGGCGAGGGCGGAGCGGGCCCCCGCGAGGAAGTGGCGCGTGACGTCGTCGCCCTCGGGCGTGAGGATCCGCGCCGCGCCGGCCAGCACGGCCGCGCCGCCGGCGCCTCCCTCGATCTCGGCGGGCGGCCTCGGCACGGGGAGCCCGCCCTCGACCTCGGGGCAGAAGGGCACGAGCCGCCCCTCGGCGCGCCAGCCCGCGAGCAGCGCGTCGTCGACGGTCCTGGCACGCCCGTCGAAGCGCACCGGCCGCCCCACCAGGCACGCGCTGACGAGGATCCTCTCCACCCCACCACGGTAACCCGCGAGACCCGTCCGCTCGACGGCCTCGCCGTGCGCTTCGAGGGCTACAGGCGATCGGCGCGCTCGGTCAGCTCGGTGACGGCGGTGGCGATGTCCGGCCACAGCGGGCGCGGCAGGTCGTGGGCCATCCCGGGGAAGGTCAGGAGCTTGGCGCCGGGGATCGCGTCGGCCGTGGCGACGCCACCCGGAAGCTGGATCAGCGGGTCGGCCTCGCCGTGGATCACCAGAGCGGGCACCGACAGCTCGCGGAGGGCGGCGGTGCGGTCGCCGGAGGCCATGATCGCCGCCAACTGGCGGCCGAACCCCGCGGGGTCGTAGCAGCGGTCGAAGCTCTGGCCCGCGACCCTGGTGATCCCTTCCTCGTCCATCGGGAAGCCGGGCGAGCCGATGACCTTCCACACCTCCACGGCGCGGCGGACGACCGCCTCCCGCTCCGGGGCCGACCGCGACAGGAGCGCGGCCATCGCCTGCTCGGTCGGCCCCCCGATCTGCGGGCCGGGCGTGGACATGATGGAGGTGAGGCTGCGGGTCCTGGCCGGGTGCGCGATGGCGAACGCCTGGGCGATCATCCCGCCCATCGACACCCCGAGCACGTGGGCGCTCGCCCAGCCGAGCGCGTCCAGCAGCCCGGCCGCGTCGTCGGCCATGTCGCCGAGCAGGTACGGGACCGCGGGTGCGCCGCCGTCGGACGCCGCGCCGAGGTAGGGCATGTCGGCCTCGTGGAAGTGGGTCGACAGGCCCGCGTCCCGGTTGTCGAAGCGGACGACGTGGTGCCCTCGCTCGGCGAGCAGCTCGCAGAACTCCTCGTCCCAGTGGATCATCTGGGAGCCGAGCCCCATGATCAGAAGTAGCGGGCGCCCGCTCGGGGAGCCGAAGGCGTCGTACACGATCTCGATGTCGTTCGCGGTCACGCGGTTCATGAGAACAGAATTCCATTCTGTTTCATGCGGCGGCAAGTCCCGTCTTCACCCGAAGACCGCCCGTAGACCGCCCGTAGACCACCCGAAGACCGCGCGAAAGCCGCCCGGAAGCCGCCTTGACGACGACGACGGCGGCGGGCGCCCCGGGGCGCCCGCCCCCGGGCGGCGCGGGCGGGCCGGGGTGCTGCCTGGGGGACGGGGGGTTTGGGTAGAGCGGGGGGGTGGGGAGGGGGGGGGGCTAGTG
>NZ_JBEZFH010000116.1:0-22579 GCF_040649355.1 Sphaerisporangium sp. NPDC049002
TCACGGGAGGCTTGGGAGGTTTCGGGTGCGCGGACGCGGGCGCGGCGGCGATGGCGAGGCCGGTGGCCGCCACCATGCCGGCGACCGCGATCCGCATGAACGATCGTGAGGTCATAGCCCGCGACGTTAGGGACCTAAAAACATCACAAAACGAACTAGAGGTGACGAAACACCCCACGCCCGGATGTCGATTCCGCGAGATCAGGGTTTGACCATGACCATCCGGGGACCCCGCCATGCGGGGGCCATGGAGGGTCGTTACGGTCGGCTCCGGCCGGGGCGGGTGCGGGCGGGATCGTTTCGGCGGCGGTGGCGCCGAAACGATCCCGTGCTCCGACCGGGTTCAGGAGCGCTTCGAGACCGGGACCACGTACCGGCTGAAGACCAGGTCGCGTAGGACGTCGTCGCCGCCTTCGACGATGGAGACGTACCGGACGTCGCGCAGCAGCTTGCCGATGACCGACTCGTGGGTGTAGCCGAGGCCGCCGAACATCTCCGAGGCCGTGGAGGCGATCTGCCAGCCGGTCTGGCCGCAGAACATCTTGGTGGTGAGGGCGGACTTCAGGGTCCCGATGCGCAGGAACTCCTCGCCCGCGTCCGGCCGGACCGCGACGGCGTCGTACTCGCGCGCCGCGGCCATGCACTGGTTGACCATGACGTCGATCTGCATCTCGAACTGGCCGAGCCTGCCGGCGAACACCGCGTTGCCGGCCAGCGGCGAGCCCTTCACCGACTTGGACTTGCCGTACTCCATGCACACGTCCCGCACCCTGCGGGCGATGCCGAGACCGGTGGCGGCGATGAGGATCCGGCTGGCGTTCAGCCCGACCTCCAGCAGCCGCAGCCCGTTGCCCCGCAGGACGTTCCCCGCGGGGACGCGGCAGTCGGTGAACGAGACCTGGTAGGTCGCCGAGGACCGCAGCCCGATCACGTCCCACCGCTTGTCGACCCGCACCCCGGGCGTGTCCCGGGGGACCAGGACCGCGAGATACCCCGACGGGTCCTCCTGCGAGCGGGCGATCACGACGAGGAACCGCGCGAACCCGGCGTTGGTGGAGAAGGCCTTCTGCCCGTTGAGCACGATGGTGTCGCCGTCACGGGCCGCCATGGTGGTGATCCGGGCCAGCTCGCTGCCCGCCGCGTGCTCGCTGCCGAGCGTCGCGCACGACCCGTTCTCCGCCACCATGCGGCCGAGGTGGCGCTCCTTGAGCTCGTCGCTGCCGTACCAGGCGACCATGCTGGTCGTCAGGACCGGGATGAACAGCGTGAACGCCACCCCGGCGTCGCCGTAGGCCAGCTCGGAGACGATGCGCACGCTCTCCTGCAGGCCGAGCCCGAGCCCGCCCTGCTCCTTGGGCAGCCACCAGTTCGCCAGGCCGGTCTCGGCGAAGCGCTCGTACAGCGGCAGCGGCGCCTCGGCCAGCGAGTCGAGATAGGCGTCCTTGCCCAGCAGCTCGCGCCGGGCGAAGCCCTGCACCCTGCGGAGGTATTCGGGCTGCTTCACTCCTCGTCCACCCCCTCCCTGCTGTCGAGCAGCTCGGCGAGCTGGCGGACGGTCGGGCACTCCAGCAGGCCGGTGACCGGGACCGACGCGTTCAGCGCCTTGCGGATCCGGGTGGTCAGCTCGATCGCCAGCAGCGAATGGCCGCCCAGCTCGAAGAAGTTGTCGGTGGCGCCGATCGGCTCGATGCTCAGCACCCGCGACCAGATCTCCGACAGCGTGGCCTCGGTGCCCTCGCGCGGCTCCACGTAGGGGGTGCTCAGGTCCGGGCGGGGGTGGCGTTCCTGGTCGTCGTAGTCGTCGCTCGCCTCGTGGATGTCGCCGGTGACCCACTGGGCGATGCGGGCGTCCAGCGAACCGGTCGAGATGACCAGGTGGCCCACGCGGTCACCGGCGGAAAGGGTCCGCTCGAACACGTCGACGGCCTCCGGCGGCGCCATCGCGTAGTCGAGCACCGCCGAGCTGTGCCCTTCGAGACGATCGGGGTCGATGCTCCAGGTGTCCCAGTCGACGGTGATCCACCGGCGGGCGTCGGACGTGCGGGCCACGCGGATGTAGGCGTCCAGGGCCGCGTTGGCCGCCGCGTACGGGGCCAGCGTCATGCCGCCGAGGACGGCGGCGATGGAGGACAGGGTGATGCGCCGCTCGGGGGCCTGGCCCTTGAGTACCGCCTGCAGGACGTGGAAACCCTTGACCTTGGCGGCCATGTGCGCGTCGCACTGGTCGCGGTCCATGAGGTGGGCGAAGTTGAAGAACCCGCCCTCCTGAACTCCCGCGCCGTGGACCGCCACGTCGATCTCCCCGAAGCGCTCGACCGCCGCCTCGACGACCGCCCGCATCTGCGCCTCGTCGGACGCGTCGGCCGACATGGCGAGCACCGTGGCGCCCCGGGACTCCAGGTCCAGGATGTTGCGGATGTGCCGCGCGGTCCGCTCGCCGCGCTCCGGCACCGACGCGAGGTACCCCTCCCACTCCTCACGGGGCGGCAGCGGTGAGCGCGCGGTGAGCACCAGCCGGCAGCCGTACGTGCTCGCCAGGTGGCGCGAGAGCACGAGCCCGACGTCGCCGAGACCACCGGTGATCAGCACCGTGTCGCCGTCGCGGATCGGACGGTCCTCCGGGGTGAGGTCCTGGATGGGGAAGGGCTCGTACCGCCGCAGCCAGGTCTCGCCCGCGCGCACCGCGACCGGCCCCTCGTGCGGGCACACGACCGCGGCCAGGATCTGGGTGGCCAGCGACCGCAGCGCGCCAGGATTGCCCGCGGGCACCACGTCGGCGTCGATGTGACGGCAGCGCAGCCGGGGGTTCTCCTGGGCCAGGCTCGGCGCGAGCGCCGCGAGGGTCGAGTGCTCCGGGTGGCGCAGGTCCGAGCCGAGCACCCCCACCGCCTCGGAGGTCAGCAGGGCCAGCTCGGCGCGCGGCGCGGAGCCGGTGTTGTCGACGAGCTCCCGCGCCAGGGCCAGCGCGGAGTAGAAGCCCCGGTTCTGCTCGCCGTCGAAGTGGGCCACGGGGTCGTCCTCAGGGCCCGCCTCGGCGCCGGCCAGGCTGAACCCGTGGATGATCGCGCGAGGGCCGGCCGCCAGGGAGTAGAGCAGCTCGGCCATGTCGTCGGCCTTGTCGACCCGGATGGTGAAGTCGCCGGCGTCGTCCTGGTGGAACCGGTCGCCACCTCGCACGGCGGTCACCTCGGCGCCCGCGTCGGTGAGGCGCTCGACCAGCGCCTCGCCCCGCTCGTCGTCGGTGAAGACCAGCCAGGGCCCGGCCAGCCTGAGCCGCTCGTCGAGGCCGGAGACCGGAAGGGGCCGCTGCTGCCACGTCGGCAGGTACGTCCAGCGTGAGCGGTCGAACGTCTTGCCCTCGGACGGGGGCGCGGCCAGCTGACCGGGCTTGGGCTTGACCCAGAACCTGCGCCGCTGGAACGGGTAGGTGGGCAGCTCGACCCGGCGCCCGGCGCCCCGGTGCAGCGCCGCCCAGTCGATGGAGCTGCCGGCCTGCCACAGCCGGGCCACGGTGGCGAGCAGCCACTCGGCGGCGGAGGCGCCGCCCGGCGCGACGGTGACCTCCTCGACGCCGGTGGGGAGGCTGGAGCCGTCGCGGAGCATGTGCGCCCCGAGCCCGCTCAGGGCGTCGGAGAGCGCACTCAGCGCCTCGTCGCGGCCGGGGTCGGTGGTACGGGCCTCGCCGCCGGGACGCAGCACTTCGGTGACCGCCGCGTGGAGCTCGGGCCACCAGGAAGAGGGAACCTCGCCGGCCCCCTCGACCAGCAGGACCTTGGGGTTGCGCCGCTGGGTCTTGCCGTCGATCCAGCGTGCCGGGTCGGCGAGCGCGGCGAGCGCGTCGTCGCGGTCGCGGCACACGATGGCCCGCCGCCGCGCGAAACCGCCACGGGACACCTGGAGCGTGTAGGCCACGTCGGCGAGGTCCTCGTCGGGGTTGTCCGCGAGATACCCCCGAAGGCGCTCGGTGAGGTCCGACAGCGCCTGCTCGTCGGTCCCCGAGTACACCAGCAGGTGCGGGCCGGGCCTCGCGGGCCTGGCGGGCCTCGGCGGGGCCTGCTCCATGACGACGTGGGCGTTGGTGCCCCCGAGGCCGAAGGAGTTGACCCCGGCGCGCCGGGGGTGCGGACCCTCGGGCCAGGGGCGGTGCTCGGTGAGCACGGTGAAGCGTTCCTGCGCCGTCGCCAGCGCGGGGTTGGGGGTCTCGTAGCCGGGCGTGCCCGGGAGCAGCTCGTGCTTGAGGGTGAGCGCCGCGCGCATCAGCCCGGTGACCCCGGAGGCGCGGTCGAGGTGGCCGATGCTCGGCTTGAGCGAGCCGAGCACGCAGGGGGTCTCGCGAGGCTGCGCGAACGCCCGGTTCATCGCGGCCAGCTCGATCGAGTCGCCGAGCATGGTGCCGGTCGCGTGGCACTCGACGTAGCCGACGGTGTCCGGCTTGACCCCGGCGACGCCGAGGGCCTGCTCGATCACCTCGGCCTGGCCGTCGACGCCGGGCGCGGTGTACCCGGCCCGCATCCGGCCGTCGTTGTTGGCGGCGGATCCGAGGATCACCGCGTGGATGACGTCACCGTCGTTGATCGCGTCGGACATGCGCTTGAGCGCGACCGTGCCCACGCCGCTGCCCATGACCGTGCCGCTCGCCTCGGCGTCGAAGCTGCGGACCCGCCCGTCGGGCGACATGATGCCGCCCTGCTCGTACAGGTAGCCGGACGGCTGGGGGAGCGGGGTGAAGGCCCCGCCGGCGAGCGCGATGTCGCATTCGTACGTCAGCAGGCTCTGGCAGGCCAGGTGTACCGACACCAGCGACGTCGAGCAGAAGGTCTGCACCGTCACGGCCGGGCCACGCAGGCCCAGCTTGTACGACACCAGCGAGGCGAGCGAGTCGCGCTCGTTGCCGACGGCCATGAGCAGGGCCCCGCCCGGCTGCCCGGCGAGGTGCTGGATGTTCTGGACGATGTAATCGGGGAAGCCACACCCGGCGAACACCGCTACCTGCCCCGGCACGTCCGTCGGGCAGTATCCCGCGCTCTCCAGCGCCTCCCAGGAGCACTCCAGGAACAGCTTGTGCTGGGGGTCCATCGTCTCGGCCTCGCGGGGGTTGATCCCGAAGACCGTGGCGTCGAACTGGTCGAGCTTGTCCAAAGGGCCGCCGATGCGGACATAGCGCGGGTCGGCAAGCTGGCCGGGTTCGACGCCGGTCTCGCGCAGCTCCTCGTCGGTGATCTCACGCAGGCCCTTGACCCCGGCCAGCACGTTGCGCCACAGCTCGGCGACGCTGCCCGCTCCGGGAAAACGCCCGGACATTCCGATCAGTGCGACCGCCGAGTCGTAGTCGGTTTCCGTCATGACGTCCTTCCGGTCCGGAGCATGTTGCGTCGCTGTTCGATGCGGGACCGCTGCTGTTCGCGGGCCCCGGCGGCCTGTTCGTCGTCCTTCTCCTCGTCGGCGGCGGCGGCCTCGGCGAGCGAGGCGACCGTCGGCGCCTGGTACAGCAGGTGCGGCGGCAGATAGGAGAGTTCGAGCGCCTTGCGGACCTCGGCGATGATCTCCATGCCGAGCAGGGAGTTGCCGCCGAGCTCGAAGAAGTTGTCGTGTACGCCGACCTGTTCGAGGCCGAGCGCCTCGGCCCACACCCCGGCGATGGCCTCCTCGGCCGGTGACTGCGGCTCGACGTACGCCGTCGAGAGGTCGGGCCGTGGATGCCGGCCGAACGCGTCCCTGATCTTCTTGACCGTCGCCTGGTGGCTCTCGATCGACGAGCGGCGGCTCATCGCCACCAGGGGCGCGAAGTCCTGCGTGGATGCGATCGTGTGCGGCTCGCCGCTGGCCAGCACCCGCAGCAGTGTCTGGAACCCCTGGTCGAAGGTGATGCCGAAGGTCGACCGGTACCACTCGAAGTACTGCCGGGAGCCCTCGTCGTAGTTGTCGAGCCCCTCGGTCCAGCCGTTCCAGGTCCACTCGCCCCAGTCGATCGAGGCGACGGTGACCCCGGGGAGGGCGTCGCTGAGCGCGAACGCGTCGAGGTAGGCGTTGGCCGCGCAGTAGTCGACCTGGCCCGCGCCGCCTCCGGTCGCCGAGGTGGTCGAGGAGAAGAGCGCCACGAAGTCGACCGGCACCTCGCGCAGCGCGTCGGCGATGGCCAGCGTGCCCGCCACCTTGGGCGCGAGCACCCGTTCGATGTCGGCGGCGGTCTTGAACTGCATCAGCCCGACGGCGGGCACCGCCGCGCAGTGGACCACGCCGTTCAGCTCACCGAATCGCTCAAGCGCCGCGCCGACCGCGCGCCGCACGTCGGCGGGCTGGGAGACGTCGCCGGCCACCGTGACGACCTCGGTTCCGGCGGTCACCAGCCGCTGGAGGCCGTCGAGCCGCCTGCGCACCTCGTCGGCGGTGCTCGGGGACGCCAGGATCTGGCCCCACTGCTCGCGGGGTGGCACCGGCGTCCTGCCCATCAGGACCAGGTTGGCCTGGTAGTGCTCGGCGAGCCGTTCGGCCATGGCGAGGCCGATGCCGCCGAGTCCGCCGGTCACCAGGTACGTCCCGCCGCGCCTGATCTCGGCGGCGGGGGCGGCGTCCGCGATGCAGGACGCGTCGAGCACCTCGTACCCGGGGACCCAGCGACGGCCCTCGCGCAGCGCCACGACCTGGTCGGCGGGCTCGGCGCGAAGCTCGGCGAGCACCGCGCGGGGCAGGTTCTCGGCCGTCGCGGCGTCGAGGTCGATGAGCCGGGTACGGACGCGCGGGTACTCGACCGGGACCAGCCGGCACGGGCCGAGCAGGGTGCCGCGCTCCGCCCGGACCACGTCGCCCGGGAGCACCCGCTGGCTGCCGACGGTGACGATGTCGAGCGACCACGGAGAGAGCCCGACGTCACCCGCGGCGCGGGCGAACGCGACCAGGCTGTGCAGGCCGCGCTGGAGGCAGTCCTCCGTCGGGTCTCCCTCCGGCCGCGCCGCGTCGGCGGTCCACAGGTGGACGATGCGCTCGGGCCTCCGGTCCTGCTGGCCCAGCTCCCGCAGCACGGAGATGGCGTCCTCCTGCGAGCCCGGCCGCACGACCATGCCGCCCGGCTCGCTGGCGAACCGGTCGCCAGGACGGACCAGCACGACCTCGCGGCCGTCCGCCGAAAGGTGCTCGCGCAGCGACGCGGCGAGCGTGTCCGGCAGGCCGGTGTCGGTGTAGATCAGCCACCGGGCCGCCTCCTCGGCGCGGGCCGGGCGCGGTGTGGTCTGCTGCCATACCGGCACGTTGACCCACTGATCCTCGGGCAGCCGGGGAAGCGCCTTCGCGATGCTGGTCGGGTCGTTCTCGTCGAGCAGGGGCGCGCCGCTGCCGGCCGCCGTCTGGTCGATCTCCAGCCAGTACTCCTGGTGCTCGAACGGGTAGGTCGGCAGCGGGACGCGTCCGGGGGCCCAGCCGGTCTCCGGCGCGGCGCCGGTGGAGGTGAGGTCGTGCAGCGCCGCCCAGTCGACCGTCACCCCCGACAGCCACAGCTTGCCGACCGCCGTGGCGGCGGCGGCGTGGGCGTCCAGCTTGTCGTTCGCGGCGGGCAGGGTCGTGACGATCAGCGGCCACTGGTTCCGGTCGCAGTCGGGGTGACCACGGGTCAGCGCGCCGAGCGACTGGCCGGGACCGATCTCGGCGAGGGCCAGGTCGCCGCCTTCGAGCACGTGGGCGAGCGCGGCCCCGAACTCCACCGTCTCGCACATGTGCCGGGCCCAGTAGCCGGGGTCGGTGACGACCTCCTCGGTTGCGGGCTGTCCGGTGACGTTGCTGATGTACGGGATCGCCGGCGGATTGAGGGTGACGTTGTCGGTGATCCAGGCGGTCAGCTCGGCGGCGACCGGCGCCAGCATCCGGGAGTGGTACGCGTGCGTGGTCGCGAGGCGCCTGCTGCCGATCTCCGCCTTCAGCAGCAGGGCGGAGGCCTCCTCCACCGCCTCGGTGGGGCCTGCCAGCACCACCTGTGACCCGGTACGTACGGCCACGTCCAGGTCGCGGGTCAACAGCTCGCCGAGCACCGCGCGCAGGCGCCGCTCGTCGGCGGCCACGGCGAGCATGGCGCCCTCGGGCTGCGAGGTGATGAGCTTGGCCCGGTAGGCGACCAGCCGGAGCGCGTCGGGCAGCGACAGCACGCCCGACAGGCAGGCGGCCACGTACTCGCCGAGGCTGTAGCCGACCATGATCTCGGGCTGGACGCCCCAGCGGGTGAACTGCCGCGCCAGCGCGTACTCGGCGACGAAGACGGCGGGCTGGATCAGGTGCGCGACGGAGGTGGGCCGGGGCGCGGTGTCCTCTGCCCGCCCGAGCAGCCGGGCGAGGTCGCCGGCGCCGCTCGCGTCCCGTTCCGCGGGCACGAACATGTCGGACAGTTGCGCCGCCTCGGTGAGTCCGAGGATGGCCACGCACTCGTCGACGTCCTCGCGGAACGCGGGGTCGTCGGCGTAGAGCGCCGCCACCATGCCCGGGTACTGCTCGCCGACCCCGGCGATCAGGTATCCGACCTTGCGGCCGATCGTCGCGTCCGTACGGCACAGCGGCCCGGCGACGTCCGCGAGCAGTTCGGCGGCCCGCCCGGTGGAGTCGGCGATGACGACCTTGCGGTGCCCGAAGAGCTTGCGGCCGACCTGGAGCGTGTAGGCGACGTCACCGAGGTCGAGCTCGGGCTGGGCCGCGAGGCGCTCGGCGAGCCTGGCGCACGACAGCTCGGCGGCCGACGCGGAGCGGGCGGACACCGGCAGGACCTGCCAGCGGCGCGGGCGCTCCCGGCGCGGGGCCGCCTCCGGGGCCTCGGTGACGATGGCGTGGGCGTTCGTGCCGCCCATGCCGAGCGAGCTGATGCCGGCGATCCTGGGCCGGTCCGCGCTGCGCGGCCACGGGGTTGGCTCCGCGGTGACCCGGAAGGGGCTGTTGTCGAAGTCGATCTCGGGGTTCGGGGAGCGGTAGTGCAGGGTCCCCGGGATCAGCTCGTTACGAAGCGACTGGATGACCTTGATGAGCCCGGTCACGCCGGACGCCCGGTCGAGGTGGCCGACGTTGGGCTTGATCGACCCGAGCACGCAGTACTGCTTCTTCTCGGTCGGGCCGAAGGCGCGGGTCAGGGCGGCGACCTCCATCGGGTCGCCGACCTCTGTCGCGGTGCCGTGGGCCTCCACGTAGGAGATCTCCGACGGGTCCACCCCGGCCTTCTCGATGGCCCTTCCGACGCAGCGGCGCTGGCCGTCGATGCTCGGAGCCAGGTAGCTGAACTTCATCGCGCCGTCGTTGTTGATGTGAGAGGCGCGGATGACGGCGAGCACGGTGTCCCGGTCGGCCACCGCGCGGTCGAGGCGCTTGAGCGCGACGACGGCGGCGCCGTCGCCGAACATGCTCCCCTTGCCGTCCGCGTCGAAGGTCCGCACATGGCCGTCGGGCGACTCCTGGCCGCCCTCCTCCCACAGGTAGCCGACCCTGTCGGGAATGCGGACAGACACGCCCCCGGCCAGGGCCATGTCACACTCGCCGCGGCGCAGGCTCTCGCTGGCCAGGTGTACGGCGACCAGGGAGGTCGAGCAGAAGGTCTGCACCGTGACGCTGGGACCCGACAGGTCGAGCCGGAAGGACACGTTCGTGGCGAGCGAGTCCTTGTCGTTCCCGATCATCAGCGCCGAGGGGTCGATGCCCATCTCGAACGCCCTGAGGCGGGTCAGCAGGTAGCCGCTGATGTTCATGCCCGCGAACACGCCGACGCTGCCGCGGTCGCCGGGTGAGGCGTAGCCGGCGGCCTCCAGGACCTCCCACACGCACTCCAGGAAGATGCGCTGCTGCGGGTCGGCCAGCGTGGCCTCGCGGGGGTTGTAGCCGAAGAACCCGGCGTCGAACCCGCGGATGTCGTCGAGGATCGGGCGGCTTCTGACGTAGTTCGGCTGCTGGAAGGTCGTCGGGTGGACGCCGGCGAGGGTCAGCTCCTCGTCGGAGAAGCGGGTGAAGGACTCGACCCCGGTGCTGATGTTGCGCCAGAACGTCTCGACGTCGTCCGCGCCCGGAAATCGACCGGCCATGCCGATGATCGCAATATCGGACTCGTCCGTCGAGTGTTTCGAGTCGCCAGGTGAATGTTGCACCATCAACATGCCCCTTATTTGCCTGTGTGGTCGAATGTGCGTCAAAGCAAGCGGCTGCGGCCCCAGCCGCGCGTCAGCCGGCGGACGGCGAACGTGCCGGACACCACGCCGATGGCCAGCAGGACCCCGGCCGGCGCCAGCATGCTCGCGGCGTCGCCGCGCACGGCGGCCTGCAACATCGTCAGGGCCCAGTACCCAGGTGACACGTGGGCGGCGATCTGCGCCCACTCGGGCATGATGCTCAGCGGCACCAGCGCGCCGCCGAGCGAGCTGAGGGTGAGGGCGCCCACGTCGGAGATCACGCTCAGCTCGCCGTGGCTGCGGACGATCGCGGCGAGCAACGCGCCGATCGAGAGCAGCGTGAAGGCCCAGATCGCCATCGCCAGGGCGACGTACCCGAGGGAACGCGGCACCGGCAGGCCGATGACCAGGCAGCCGTAGATGAGCAGGATCGTCTGCTGCACGACCATCACGACGAAGATCGGTATGGTCTTGCCCAGCAGCAGCTCGGTCGCCGAGGCCTTGCTCACGCGCAGGCGGTCCCAAGTGCGCCAGGTCCGCTCGGCGAGAATCGCGTTGCCGGCGATGGATATGGCGAACACCGAGAACATCACCAGCAGGCCGGTGACCACCTTGGTGGCGCCGCCCTCGACGGCCCTCACGTACAGCGGCTTCAGCACGAGCATGAGGACCATCGGCATGACGACGTAGCTGATCATCTGTCCCGGGTCGCGCAGGCGGATGGTCGTGTTGTGCTTGGCCATCGCGGCGACCCGGTACGCGGCGTCACGCAGGTTGTCGAGCGCGCCGGTCCGATGGGAGGTGTCGAGGGGTGCGGCATCAAGAAGCATCGCTGACCGCCAGGGATCGGTAGAGGTCGTCGAGGGAGGGGTTGCGCACGTCCACCGCGCTGATCGGGCGCTCGGCGCGGCCGAGCATGTCGATCAGGGTGGCCGCCGGCTCCGTCGTCGAGACCACCTTCTCCTCCCCGTTGTCCAGCAGGAGCCTCACCTCGCCCGGCAGCCCGTCGACCAGCTCCTCGTAGGTGCCCCTGGCGATGACGCGGCCGTTGCGGGCGACCGCGATCGTGGCCTGGAGCTCGGTGAGCTCGGGCAGGTAGTGGGTGGTGTAGACGACGGCGGCGCCCTCGCCGGCCCGCTGCTTCACCACGTCGAGCATCGCCTCCCTGGTCTCCAGGTCGGCTCCGGCGGTCGGCTCGTCGAGCAGCAGCAGTCCCGGCCGGTGGACGAGCGCGGTGGCCGCCTGGGTGCGGCGCTGCTGGCCGCCGGACAGGCCGGCCGCGTGGCGGTCGATGAAGTCGGTGAGCCGGAGCGCGACGGTGAGATCGTCGATGGCGTTCTTCAGTGCCGCGCGCCGGAGCCCGGCGAGCTTGCCGAAGAGCTCCAGGTGCTCGCGGACGGTGATGGAGGGGTACAGCGCGATGTGCTGGGGCGCGACCCCCACCTGACCGCGCGTGGCCGAGGGGGCCTTGCCGTCGATGGTCACGTGGCCGCTGTCCGGGCGGATCAGGTGCGACACGATCTCGACGAAGGTCGTCTTGCCCGCGCCGTTGTGCCCGACGAGCCCGACGATCTCACCGGCCGCCACGCTCAGGTCGAACCCGTCGAGAGCCTGGACCGAGCCATAGCGCTTGACCAGATCGATTGCTTCCAGCAACGTGCCACCTCCTTAAGTATTCACGCCGACTGTGGCATCCGCGCTGTAGGGTGTTATCGTTGCGACTTCCATTCATGCGGCATGTCCACGCATATTCGGCCGGCGCACTAATAGCTCGCGACATCCAACGGCTGAATACGGTTGACCCGGTGAAATCGAGGTTACCGCCACCATCCCTGGAGATGATGGGCGCGCTGTTGGCAAGAAGTGGCCTGAAAGAACCGGCCATCGGTCGGGCCGCGATTCGGCACCCGAGCTTGACGAAAACTTCCGGGTCTGCTGTCATGCTCAATTGTCATGACTATCGCGCACTCCGGCACATCGGTGTCGGACGAAGACGGCGAGGGCCATCCCGGGGGGCTGCCGCCGTTCGCGGCCAAGCCGGTCGCGGTGGTCGCCGCAGCTCTCGCCGCGCTGCTCACCGCCTTTTCCGGCCGTTACGGGTTCCATCGTGACGAGCTGTACTTCATGGTCGCCGGCGACCGGCCTGCCTGGGGATACATCGACCAGCCTCCGCTGACCCCGCTGCTGGCGAGGGCGAGCACCGCGCTCTTCGGCCAGACGCCCGTCGGGCTGCGCGTCGCGGGGACGGTCCTGAGCGTCCTGACTGTCGTGGTCGTCGCGCTGATCGCCAGGGAGCTCGGGGGAGACAGGCGCGCCCAGACGCTCGCGGCGGTCCTCACGGCCACGTCGGGAATCGTCATCGGGCTCGGCCACCTGGTCGCCACGGCCACGTTCGACACCCTCGCGTGGCTCGTCATCAGCTGGCTGGTGCTGAGGCTGCTGCGCACCGCAGACGGCCGCTGGTATCTGGCGATCGGCGCCGCCATCGGCATCGGCATGCTCAACAAGCAGCTGGTCGCCCTGGTCGTGGTGGCGCTGCTGGTCTCGCTGCTGTTGGTCGGGCCGAGGCGGATGCTGCGCACCTGGTGGCTCCTCGCGGGGGCGGCCGTCGCGCTGGTCCTGGCGTCGCCGAACCTTCTGTGGGCGGCGGCGCACGGCTGGCCGCAGTTCACCGTCGCGGCCGGCATCAGCGACCGCGAGGGCGGCGAGAACCGCCTGATGTTCGTTCCCCTCCTGCTCGTGCAGCTCTCGCCGCTGTTCGTGCCGATCTGGGCGGCCGGGCTCGTACGGCTGTGGCGCGATCCGGCGATCCGGTGGGCGCGGCTCTTCGCGGTGGCGGTCCCGCTGCTCGTGGTGGTCGTGCCGATCTTCGGCGGGAAGTCGTACTACGTGCTGCCGCTGCTGATCGTGGCGATGGCGGCGGGCGCCCCGAGCGTCGTCCGCTGGGCGGGCGCCGGGCGGAGCCGGGTGCTCGCGGCCGTGATCGCCGTGGCGGCCCTGGTCAACATCGTCCTGGTGCTGCCCGTGCTGCCGCCCGACACCCTGCGCGTCGTCAACGCGATGAACGGCGAGCAGGGCGAGCAGGTGGGCTGGCCCACGCTTGCGTCCACCGTCGCGGGCGCCTGGGGCCGGATCCCTTCACAGCAGCGCTCACGGGCGGTCGTCTTCGCCCAGAACTACGGCGAGGCGGCGGCCATCACGCGGTACGGGCCGGCCCACGGCCTGCCGCCCGCGTACTCCGCCCACATGAGCTACGCCGAGTGGGGCCCGCCGCCGGACTCCGCCGACGGGCCCGTGGTGCTCGTGTACCACGGAAACAACCTGTGGCTTCCCCGGCTCTTCGGGGAGTGCCGGCCGGCGGAGCGCGTCGACCTCGGGTTCGAGCTGGGCAACGAGCTGGAGGAAGACGTCGTCCAGCTGTGCTCGGGCCCGCACGCCCCATGGTCCGCCCTGTGGCCGAGGCTCCGCCACTTCTAGCCGGCGCCTGTGCCGACGGCCACGTCATGGTTCTGACGGGGCCGCTCTCCACGGTGGCGATTCGGATTCATCGGCGCCAACGCCCGAACGTCATTCGATTAGTTGACATGCCAATGCTAGGGATAGCATGACAACGCGGGTTCCTTAATTCCTGTCAATGCGTCGAAGCGGCCTCGGCCGGGGCTAATGCCTTGCCGACCGCCAAGCCGTACAGATCGGAAGTGGCGGACCGCTAGTAAGCAGCCTCGATGTGCTCGAATATGTCAGCGTCGGTCTCCTTTTGCCACTCGGGCAGGTCGTCCCAGTCGGCTACATATGAGGGCTTTGGATCGTCGAAGTGTTTGTGGATCTGCGCGATCCAGCACAGCGCAACGAAACGGCCTTTTTGGGGACGGGTGAGTTTCGCAGTGGCTCCACCGCTGGTTGTGACGAAGTCGCGCACTTGCCCGTACACCGCAACGGCTGCCTGACGCTCCCAATCAGGGGTGTCCTGCCAAGGGGTGACATACCCTGCTTTAGGCTCCCCCGGAAAGTGCTTACGCACTCCGGCGATCCAGGCCTCCCGGAAGATCCGGCCTTGTTCGTCGCTTACGGTCTGCACCATTGCTCCTTTCAGTTAGGCCTTCGGCACGACTGCGTCGATGCGATCAATGAATTCTCTGACACGTTTATCGGCGGCGAACGGGGTAATCCGGTCCTGCAGTGACAGGAGTTTACGGCCGACATACCCTGCGGACTTGGTAGGCTCGGCAACTTGCGCCGCAGCGTAACCGTGCTGCAGGGCAAGGTCCAGGTCGCCGTGGCGGAGACCAAGCAGGGCAAGGTCGGTCAGCACTGCGCTGCGGCGACGGGGTGAGTTGGCCTGTCCCAATGCCTGGTAAAGCGCGGTCTCGGCGAGGTCGGTCCGGCCGAGTTGCAGATAGCAGGCACCACTTTCCTCGGCGAGGCGTGAGCCGTCAGACCGGAGCCAGCCGCTGCGGGTGACCGGTCCGTTCAGCCCGAGAACGTGCTCGGCGGTCTTCAGTTGGCGGGAGCAGGCGTCCAGGTCGCGGAGTCCGGCGAAGGCGTTGGCTCGTACTGCGGCCACCCAGTGCCGGGTCGACAGCTGGGGATCTCCCCGGTCGGCTGCCCGTGCGGCCACTGTCAGCAGGGTTTCGGCCGCGTTGTGCCGGTGCTCGTACAGGCTGATGAAGGCGTGACGGGTAAGCGCGCTGGCCAGCAAGTCGTAGGCGCCGACTTCGCGGGCGGCGCTGACGGCCAGGCTGTAGCAGGAGGCCGCGTCGGTGTACCGGTTGGCGTCGAAGAAGATCTCCCCAGCCAGCTGGAAGAGATCGGCGGTCGCCGTGCATACTCGCCGATGACCTGCCATTGTTCGTGCCTGCTCCAGATCGCCGGTAAGAACGCCGAGCTGTCGGCGAACCATCGGGTAAACCAGCCGCTTGGACGATGACAGCCCGAAGAGCTGCCACAGGCGATCATTGAGTTGCTCGTACTCGGCCGGGTCGGGCTCGGTCGACTTGGCTGAGTCCGGGGATTGGCCCAGGGCGGGCTCGGCGTACGGCAAGGCGACGAGGGCACCGGTGATGCTCAGCAGGCGGAGAAGATCACGGCGGTTCATATCGTCATCTTCGTCCGATTCGCGGTACGGCACGACATGCCCGGCGATCGGATCGGTGTGTCCCTGACAGGAACGGGGGTCGACTTGGTACTCGTTGGTGGCGGGCGAGAAGAGGTCGTCCAGGCTGACGTGGAGGAGTTGGGCGGATGAGGCGGACGGATTCTTCGCTGACCTGATGGCCGGTTTCGTCCCCAGCGATGCGGCATCCCTGGTGATCACACACGTGCTGCCAGGCCAGATGGACTTCTTGGCGACGCTGAACCGGATTGCTGCCGTGGCTGCGGTACTGCCCAAGCCCAAGTCCGCCGACCACGCCACCCTGGAGGAAGTGGCCGGACGTTATCGATGTGACGTCCTGGTGCGTGGTCGCTTCGCCGACCCCCGCTGGCTGGCCGGCTATCTGATCGACCGAGCGGCCGGACGACGGCTGGTGCTGGCTGATATCGGCGGCTACTACGCGCCTGCCCTGGCGGCAGTCTGCTCAGCCATGCCAGGGATGATCGCCGGTGTTGTGGAGGACACCGAGAACGGGCTCCGCCGCTATCTCGCACTCGGCGACCTGCCTTGCCCGGTTTACAGCGTGGCCCGAAGCCCGCTCAAAGAACCCGAGGACCGGCTTGTCGGCGAGGCGATGGTGTTCTCGATCGAATCGCTGTTGCGAAGGCTCGGCCAGGTCCTGGCAGGACAACGGGCGTGCGTGCTGGGGTTCGGGAAGATCGGCGCGAGCGTCGCCGCCGCGCTGCACGCCCGCCACGCCCAGGTGACTGTGGTGGAAACCGACCCGGTACGTGACGCCCAAGCCATTTCGATCGGGTACGGATCCGCCCCGCTGCCCCGTGCGCTGGCAGCCGCTGACCTGGTGGTTTCCGCCACCGGCAGCCGTGCCATCGGCATGGAGCATCTGGGGATGCTGCGGGAGGGCGCGGTCCTGGCCGGGGCGACGTCCGCCGATGACGAGTTCGACCTGGCCGCCCTGCATAGGCCCGCGAGTGGGTTCACCCATGAGGCGCTCGTCGATGGCGCTGTTCGCTACCGCCGGGACGGCCGCTCGTTTGTCCTACTTGGCAGCGGCAACGCGGTGAACTTCCTGCACACCTCGGCGCTCGGTCCGGCGATCCACCTCATCAAGGCCGAGATCATCGCTTCGATGGCCCGGTTGGCCGCCGAGCCGCATGAGCCGGGCTTGTACGAAGTTCCCGGTGATACCCGTGCCCTCATCGCTGCCGCCTGGGTGGAAGCCTTCCGCCCGCACACCGCAGCGGTGGCAGCGGAATGGGTGGCTCCCCGATGATCATCGCAATCGAGGGAGTGAGCTGCACCGGCAAATCCACCCTGGCAGCGAGGCTGGCGGACATGTTCGGCTCGCAGGTGGTCCCGTGCTTCTACCACGTTGCCTCTAACCCCGCGCTTCTTGGCAATCCGCTGGCCACAACCGAGAACGAACAACTCGCGGCGCTCACCGCGCACCTACTCGTCGAAGCCGAACGCCGCCACCAGGCCGACGTCGCGCTGGCCCGTGACGGCACTGTCATCCTCGATCGCAGCATCGACACTCTGCTCGCGCACCTCACCGCGGTCGGCCAACTTCAAGAACTCGATGTCCCGGCTACCGTGTCTCGCGCACGGCGTTTGATCGACCAAGCCGTGTCGGCAAGGGCCGCTGTGGTTCCCGACCTGACCCTAGTCCTGGTCGCGACGCCTCCGGTCTTGGCCAAGCGCGGCGCGACGCGTCCGAATGTGCCACTCCTCTACTACAACCCGGCCTTCACCTTGCATTTCAACCGATACTTCGACGACCCGATCTCGCCCCGCTGCCTGCGATTGGACGCCGACGACGACCCCGGTGTGGTGCTATCCGCGGCCCTCAACGCGATCAGCAAGACCGCCAGCAATCTGGCCGAGGGGGCGTGATCGTGTACGCCTTCGGGCTCTGTGTGGATGAGCGCTACCTGATGCCCGCGCTGGTGACCTTGGAGTCGCTGGCCAGGGCGCTGCCGACCGCGGACCGACGTGATGCCGCAGTGCGTGTGCTGACCCTGGACTTGACCCGCCAGCACGCCGCCACCATGGCAGACCTCGCGGCTCGGTTCGGGTTCGGCTCCTTCGACTTGCGGTGGGCTCGTCCCGCCTCTATGGCGGTGATGGCGGACACCGCCTACATCACTGTGACCGCATGGCTGCGATTCCAGTTCACGCCCGCCTTCATCGGCCGCCCCTACTTCGTCTACGTCGACGCCGACACTTTGGTGGTCGATGACATCTCCACGCCCTTGGACGGACTGCCCGCCGATCAGCTGGGGTTGGTCGCCGACGAGTTCGCTCCAACGGTGGGAAAGGGACAAGCCTTGCCAGGGTTGACACGTGATCGTCCTGAGCTGGCAGGCCGCCCCTACTTCAACGGCGGCATGTGGTGGGCTTCTACCGCGATGCTAGCCTCGGTGCGTCGCGGCGTAAGCAACGCTTTGAAGACCGGGCGCCGTTACATCTTCCACAACGATCAAGACGCGCTGAACCTGTGGCTGCTGGCCAGCGGTTCGGTTCACGCTGTGCCCCGCCGGTTCAACACCTTCGAACTGGCACGTTTCCTGGAGCTCAGCGACTGGCCGCGTCGCTACACGCCGCGCGCCCGGACCCCGAATGCGACCGATGCGGCCCTGTTGCACTTCGTAGGAAGCGCCAAACCCTGGCTCCCATCGACCCCGGTCACACAGCATGTGCGCTTGTACCGGCACCACCTGGACGCCACCCTGCGACAGGTCCAGCAGCTCGGTGACCTCAGTTTCGACGCCCCTCGCTGGAGACGCCGGTGATCGAGCCTGTCGGCACGTCTGCTGTTGACATTGCTTGCCGGGCTCTCCTCGGCACGCAGGCAGTCCAAGCACATCAGCTCTCCGCGTCGGCGAGCACAGCCGTCTACCGCGTCATCCTCACCGAACGGCAGATCCACGACAGCATGATCGTCAAGGTGTATGCCGGGCGCACTCAATGGAAGGCCGGCAAGGAACACCTCATCCTGGCCGAGCGGTCCGGCTGCTCCGCGTTCGGCATACCGGACGTGGTAGCCAGCGGCCCGATACCCGGTCACGACCTGACAGCGCTCGTCCTGACCGACCTAGGCTCCAACACCCTCCACCAGACCATCAGCGACGGCACCTACTCCCGTCGAGACGCGTTGGGGCTCCTCGGCCAGATCCTCAACGCCTTCCATCATGATCCCGGCCACAGCGCGGACCGTACTCGAAGCCCTGTCGTGAGCCACCTGGTCCTAGACGCGCGCCGATTGCGCGATCGACTACCTGAAGAGGTGAACTGGCGGGTGCAGACAAGTCTTGATCGGCTCGCCCGCCCCGCCGCTCAGCGGAAGGCCGTGAGCTGCCACGGCGACCTGCACTTCGGCAACGTGGTTCTCCGAGCTGCTTACGCACTCCCGTACCTGATCGACTTCGAACAGGCCACCGACGCTCCCGCCGAGTACGACCTCGCCCAAACCGCGGTCACCACCGACGCACTCACCTCCGGCGACCTCACCAGCCTGATGACCAGCTACCTCGGCCCGACATCGTATGGCCTGCTCACCGACCTGATCGTCTTCCACACCCTGCGCGGTTGGTGGTGGGCGGCACGGCAGGAAGGCCGCGACGTCGCTTTGTGGCAGACGCGCCTCGCCCAGGTACTTGACCAGTACGTCCGACCATGACCAGGTCACCTTCGTGAAAGGGGGGGACGGCATGAATGAGCAGACGCCCGAGGTGTCCATCGTGATCCCGGCCTACAACGAGGAACGCTACCTGCCCCAGTACCTGCCCACCGTGCTCACCGCGCTCAGGTACTGGGAAAAGGCGACCGGTGGACGTGGCGAGATCATCGTGGTCGACAACGCCAGCACCGACGCCACAGCCCAGATCGCCGCTGACTACGGGGCTCGCATCGTCGCCGAACCCCTGCGGGGGATCGGCCGAGCCCGTAACACGGGCGCCGCCGCAGCCCGCGGTGACCGCCTGGTGTTCATTGACGCCGACGTGGACTTCCCAGAGGACGGCATCTACGCCGCGATGCGCCACCTGACCTCCGGGGCCTGCGTCGGTGGGACGATCCCCGCCCTGTACGAGCCGACCAAACTCGGTGCCCGACTTCTGGTAGCCGCCTGGGCCCTCTACCGGCGGCACTTCGGCGGCGCCCAGGGCGTAACCCAGTTCTGCACCCGGGAGGCGTTTTTCACGCTGGGCGGGTATCGAAGCGAGTTGTTCATGAGCGAAGACGTCGACTTCTTCGCCCGCCTGATTCGCCTGGGCCGTCGGCGACAGGCCCCGGTCATCTACCTCACGGAACTGCGGGTCCGACCATCGTTGCGCCGGTTCGAGCAATGGTCCAGCTGGCGCATGATCTGGCGGGCAAACCCGATCATCGCCCGGCTGTTCCGGACCTCCCGCCGGTTCTGGCAGCCCTGGTACGACACCACGGTCCGCTGAACGACATCACACCTTGAAGGAACCCTGCCGTGGACCAACCGCTTCCGATTCCCAACGCCATCGGCGTCTACACCTACCCCGACGACCTCGCTGCCGCCCATCGCACCCATCAGGACCGACTCGCCGGTCGTCGCAGCAACGGCGACAAGACGATCATCGAGATCAAGGCCCCGTACGACAGGCAGCCGTACCTGATCGAGCAGCGTCACCCGGCCGGACGTCCAGTCGTGGTGATCGAACCCCATCACGATGATCTGGCGCTCTCGGCGAGCGGCCTGTTCCTAACCCGGGCGCGTCCACTTACCGTGGTGACCGTCTTCAGCCGTTCGGCCACAGCGCACACGTCTGTGCATGCTGAGCATTCGGGAGAGGAGGCGATCTCCCGACTCCGTGCGGCCGAATCCACCCAGGCACTCCGCCCGCTGCATGGCAATCAGCGGCTACTCGGCTACCACGACGCCGAGGCTCCCTATCGGGCGTACGAACCCCACATCCTGGACCGCGTTGTCGCCGATCTGGATTTGACCCTTGCGGAACTGGGTGACTGGCATGAAGCCGAGCTTCTGGCTCCGGCTGCGGTTACACGCCACCCCGACCACCTCCTGGTCCACGATGCCGCGCGACGGCTCGGCTGCCGATGGTTCTGGGAAGATTCCGCGTTCTGGCAGACCTACAGTCTTTCCGCCGACGACCAGCACCTGTTCGCCGCACGCGTCGGGGACGCAATGGTCGCCGACGTCGTCGACATCACTGATGTGCTGCTCGACAAGCTCACGCTGCTGTACCTGTATGCCTCCCAATTGCAGCCGCTGTCAGCCATGTACCGGCCGATACGTCACGCCTGGACCGTCGCGCAGTCCGTCCCCGGCGCCAGCCGAGACCGCTTCGCTGAACGCCTCTACCGGGTGGCCCCGCGATGACGGCTCCTCCGGCGCGAGCCGTACCCGGAACAGTGCTGTTCGCCTGGCGGCGGATCCCGCCGCCGTTTCTGATCGGCGGCGCCGAGGTCTCCCAACAAGTGCTTGCCGAGCAGTTCGCCGCCGCAGGCTGGAGAACCCTCTATCTGGCCTCACACGAACCCCCATGGGCGACGACCTCGATGCTGCCGGCGATACTGGGGCATCTGAATCGCTCTGCTATCGCATATGACTACCAGGCTGGCAACAGAGAGTTGCATTACCTAAGCAATGGCGTTCGTATCCGGGTGGTCGCCCAGAACGTGTTAATAAAAGTGCTCGATACGACACTGCGGGAGGAAAGGCCCGACCTCGTCATCACTTCCCAGGAAGGCTCAGCGGAACTCGCTGCCCACGCCCGGACCAAGACGAAGGTCTTGGGCTGGCTACACTCTGTCTCGAACACCGGTATGCACGTCCTGGACGGTAGGCCCCACTGCGCATTGGCCACATCCCAGTTCGTCCTGTCTCAGACACCGTCCACGCACGCGGCTGTGTTGTTCTACCCGCCGTTCCGGCCGCCAGACGAGCCCTCCGGGTCACCTGACGCGGATCTCCTCATGATCAACCCGGTTCCGGCCAAAGGCGCCAAGCTCATGCACCAGCTCGCCGAGTTACTCCCGCATCGGCGCTTCACCCTGGTGGAGGGCTGGTGGGATACCGCAGCCGAATTCGCCTGCCACCCCAACGTCACCTACCTACCCCGCACCTACGACCCCCACGATATGACCGCCCTCTATCGGCGTCACCGGTTGCTCCTAGTCCCCAGCGTGGTCGACGACGCCTTCCCCAGAGTGATCATCGAAGCCGCCCTGGCCGGACTGCCCGCCATCGGCTCCGCCAAGGGCGGCATCGGCGAAGCCATCGGCGATCCCACGCTTCTCGCCCCACCCGATCAACATGCCGCCTGGATCGCGTTGATCCGGACTCTCACTCAGGACCGGCTCGCCGAACTGGCCGATCAGGCGGGCCGCCGGGCCATCCCGCTGACTCGCTGCCGTCTTCCAGAACTGGCCGCCGCGGGCATCATCGGGACGTGAACGCGGCGCTCACCAAGTCACGATTGGCGGTCCACCAGTGCAGCAGCCGTTCCCCGGACTCCCACAACCGATCCGGCCCGTGATCGCCCTTGTCGTAGTGCCACTGCAACTGCCAGAAGTCGGTCAGACGCTTCCACCACAGCCGCTCGACCGCATCCACCAGGTCCTCGTCGGCGATCGTCACATGTGAGCGGTATCCGGCGGTGAAGGCCGCTACCCGCTCCAGATCCAGACGGCCATCGTCGCTGGTGAATTGCACCTGGGCGGTACGAACGACCTCCTCGCCGTAAGGGCGGACTCCCAGTCGATCCCAATCCAGCACGGCCACGACCGCCCCGTCCCGCCACAGCAGATTGAGGGGCTGCAGATCCCCATGGGTCCAGCCGACCGGACCCAGAGTGAGATCATCACGCGGAGCTTCGCTGGCACGCCCGAAGAGCAGTTCCCTGCGCTGCCGCAGCGCCTCAAGCGTGGCCGCGTCGAACGCGTCCCGCTCCTCTCGGGTAGCGATGATTTGGAGGAAACGATCGGCCTCCGCCAGTGCCGCGTTGGCGGGCGTCACCTTCATCCGCGGCCGATCCGCCACGGGATCCAATCCGATGTCAGGGGCAGCCAATGCCTCGTGCAATCGCCCGACGAGCCTACCGAGGTCTGCGGTTTCATTGACTGTCAGCGCCGCCCCGGGGCGGTGGCTCCCCTCGGCCCAGGGCAGAACACAAAAGCCACGACCATCGATCTCGGCCACCACATCTCCGGAGACAGTGGCACGCGGGGCACAGACCGGAAGCCCGGCATCCGCCAGCGGTCACGTCCAGCGGAGTGGTGTATGAGTTGATCTCTGCGTGATCCTGTTTCTGCAGGTTAAGCGGTTAGTGTCTGCGGCTTCGGGTTTTGCTGG
>NZ_JBEZFH010000117.1:0-22445 GCF_040649355.1 Sphaerisporangium sp. NPDC049002
CCCCGGCGGCGCGCGCGACGCGGGCCCCCTCACGAGCCGCCGCGTCCGCCACCTGGCGGCCGTGGAACCACAGGGCCGACTGCACGACCAGCAGGATCACGATCAGCAGGACCGGCATGAGCAGCGCCAGCTCCACCACCGTGGCCCCACGGTCGCGCCCGCGCGCGAGGGCGGCGGCCTTCGGGAACGAGGGCCGCCCGGTCACGGCTTTCCGCCGGTACCGCCGCCCCCGCCGAAGTTGCTCTGGATCTCGGCCTGCTTCTGGGTGACCAGGGTCTTGATCAGCGTGGCCAGGCCGAGGGCCACGCCGGCGATGATCGCGGTGATGATCACCCATTCGACGGCGGAGGCGCCGCGCGAGGGGGCGGTCCTGGCACGGTCGAGGCGTACGTGGAGCACGGCGACCAGGTAAGTAAGCCACGGTGGTGTGAACATCTATGACCCCAACATCTTCATCGCTGCCGGAAAACTCAGAAAGATCACGAACCCCGCGCAGAGCAGGAGCTGGGCGACCAGCATGGACTGTGAGCGCTCGCCGGCCTGGCCCTCGACCTCGGCGAGCTCGCGCCGCCGCATCGTCGCCGCGCGGGCGGTGAGCGAGGCACGGACCTTGGCGCCGTCGTCGGCGACCAGTCCGAGTGCCGCCGACAGGTCGCGCAGCTCGTCGACGTTGATCTCGTCGCCGAGCTGGCCGAGGGCCTGCCAGGGGGTGATGCCGACGATCCTCGCGTTGGCGAGGGCCTCACGGATGCGGGCCATCGCCCAGTTGGACGAGCTGCCGCCCTCGCCGACCGACACCGCCATCAGCAGGGCCTCGGGCACGCCCCTGCCGCCCGCGAGGTTCATCGCGACCAGGTCGAGGAACGCCCCGACGGCGTGCCGGAAGTCGCGCCTGCGCACGGCGGCATCCCTGCGGATTTGCAGGTCAGGGAGGAAGAAGAAGACCAGGGCGACGATCAGCGCCCCCCACAGCGGCACCTGGAGCGAGACGCCCCACCCCATGAGCAGCAGCCAGCCGGCCAGGACGGGGAACGCCAGCAGCCCGGACACCGCGAGCAGCATCTTGGTGGCGAGATACCCCTCGAAGGACCGGCCGAGCAGGGCGAGGTCGGCACGGGTCGAGCGGACCTCCCAGCCCCGGGCGGTGTAGAACCGCGCGAGCCGTACGCCGAGGCCGCGACGGAAGGCGCTGACCTCCTCGTCGGGGCTGATGACCCGGACCCGGAGGGCGTCGTCGCCCTCCCGGGCGGAGTCGAGCGCGAGCAGCCGGGTGACCAGGCCGGGCCTCGGCGGGAACAGGGCCCTGACGAGCAGGAACAGGCCCAGCCCGAACACGGCCCCGGCGAGGACGTTCTCAACCATGGACGCCCCCGGCCACCAGCTCGCGCTCCAGGGGAGCGCTCGACGCCAGCCCGAGGAGCCGGGCGGGCTTGTCGAATCGGGCCAGCCTCCGCATCCAGGCGAACCCCGCGCCGAACAGCCCGGCGACGACGACGAGCACGGCCTGCCCGAGCAGGGAGTCGTACTCCTCGACGTAGGAGGGGTTGAAGACGACCAGGGCGGCGGCGAAGGCGACGGCCGTGCCGACCACGATCTGGACGCTGCGCCGCGTCGCCCGGCGCTCGGCCTCGACGCGGCGGCGCATGTCGAGCTCCTCGCGCGCGGAGACGGCGAGCGCGCCGAGCACCTCGCGAAGGCCGGGGCCGCGCAGCTTGGCGTTGAGGATGAGGGCGGCGATCACCAGGTCGGCGGAGGGGTCGTCGAGCTCGTCGGCGAACATCCGCAGCGCGTCGGCCAGGGGCATCCGGGTGTGCAGGCGGTCGACCATGGAGCGCAGGTGCGGCCTGAGCATGGGAGCCGCTGCCCTGATCGAGGACGGGATCGCCTGTTCGAGGCCGGCCGCGCCGGCGATGGTGTCCCTGAGGGACTCGGTCCAGGCGGCCAGCCCTTCGAGCCTGCTCATGGCCCCGCGCTCCTCGGCGGCGCCGCCGGTGAGCCCGCGCCAGGCCAGCACGAGCAGCACGGCGCCCGCCGCCATGACCGGCCAGCCCGTGATCACCAGCACCACGCCGCCGGTGATGGTCGCGACCGCGGAGCGCGTGGAGAGCCTGCGCAGCAGCTCACGGCGCCGGGCGCCGCGGTCGGGGGAGGGCGGCCCGGGGCGCACCCCGTACAGGGCGAGGCCGAACAGGAACAGCCCGCCGCCGGTCAGGGCGCCCGCGAGGATCGCGAGCGGATCGAAGAGCCCGGCCGGGAGCGGGATCATGACCACGCCCCCATCGTCGGGTCGTAGCCGTGCTGGGCCAGGTCGTCGACGCAGGCGATCGGGGCGTGCGGCACGGCGTGGCCGTCGGGACCGGGGGCGAAGATCTCGGAGGACAGCACCCGCCCGTCGACCCCGGCCACCTCGCGGACGCTGGCGATGTAGCGGCGCAGCCGCCCGCCCTCGTGGTAGTCGTTGCGCTTCTCGATGAAGACCACGAAGTCGATCGCCCCCGCGATGAGCATGTGGGTCGCCTCGATCGGCAGGCGCTCCTCGGCCTGGAGGGCGTAGGTGGCGATGCGGTTGAAGACCTCCATCGAGGAGTTGGCGTGGATCGTCGACAGCGACCCGTCGTTGCCCTGGGTCATGGCGTTCAGCATCGTCACGATCTCGTCGCCCAGCACCTCGCCGACGATGACCCGGCTGGGGTTCATGCGGAGCGAGCGGCGCACCAGCTCGGCCATGGTGATCTCGCCCTGGCCCTCGGAGTTGGGCAGGCGGTGCTCGAACGCCACGACGTTGGGGTGCAGCTCGGGGAACTGGTCGAGCCCCAGCTCCAGCGCGCGCTCCACCGTGATCAGCCGCTCGTGGGGCGGGATCTCGTTGGCCAGGGCGCGCAGCAGCGTGGTCTTCCCGGCGTTCGTGGAGCCCGCGATCATGATGTTCTTCCTGGCCCCGACGGCGGCCGACAGGAATCGGCCGAGCTCGGGGGTGAGGGTGCCGTTGCCCACCAGGTCGCTGAGGAAGACCTTGCCGAGGCGGGCGCGGCGGATGGACACCGCCGGGCGCACCGTGACGTCCATGACCGCCGAGAGCCGGGAGCCGTCGGGGAGCCGCAGGTCGAGCTGGGGGTTCGCGGTGTCGAAGGCGCGGCTCGACAGGCCGCTGTAGGCGGCGAGGATCTGGATGAGCTCGATCAGCTCCTCGTCGGACTCGGCCACGGGATCGTGCATGAGCTCCTGGCCGTCGGCGTACCCGACGAAGACGCGGTCGCAGCCGTTGACGTCGATGTTCTCGACCTCGGGGTCGTCGAGCAGCGGCTGAAGCCGGCCCACGCCGAACAGCGCGGCGTGGATGCCCGCCGCCAGCGCCTCCTCCTCCTCGGCCGTCGGAGGGGTGCGCCCCGAACCGATCTCGTTGCGGGCGTGCTCTTCGAGCACCTGGGAGATCAGCGCCCGCGCGAACTGCCGCTCGTCTTCTCCGGACATGGGCACGAGGCCGCTCGCCTGGTCGAGCCTGCGCTGGTGCGCGAGCCGGTCACCGACCTCCTGCCGGAACCGCTTCACCAGCGTGTGGTCGATGCTCATGTCGCTCGCTCCCCCGTTCGTGGGCGTGGCGGTTCGGTGGCGGACGGGGACGTGCGGCCCGGCGCGACGCGCGCGGCGAGACGGCCCGCGAGCTCCCGGGCCGTACGGATGAGCAGGGAGCGGTCCAGACGGCCGCCCCACTGGCCCCTGAGCAGCTCGGCGCCCTTCGGGTCGTAGGCCAGGCCGGCCACGAAGGCGACGTCCCTGCTGGTGGCGGCGACGATGCGGCGCACCTCGTCGATCGAGCCGCGGTAGGACCGGGGATCGGCGATCACCACCACGCCGACCTGCCCGGAGATCAGCATGAGCCGCTCGCGCAGGTGGGCGACATGGTCGAGGCTGGGCCGGGTGAACAGCAGCGTGAGCTCGGCCTCGGCGGTCAGGTCGGCCATCTGCGGGTGGGCGCCGAGCCTGCCGCAGTCGGCGAGCACGTCGGCCCCGGGAAGCGCGGCGAGCGCCCGGCCGAGGGGCCCCCACAGCCAGGTCAGCCCGGCGGCCTGTTCGCCGTTGGTCAGGCCGGTCAGCACGTCGAGGCCGCCCACGAGCTTCTGGGTGTGCTCGTGGACCTGCTCGGGCCGCAGGCCGCGGCGGGCCGTGGCGCCGAGGCTCAGCAGGCCGCGGCCGGGGTTGAGCACGCTGCCGTCCACGCTGGGCAGGCGGTAGACCAGGTCGCCTCCGGAGGGGTCGCATTCGGCGAGGAGCACCGGCCGGGGCCACACGGCGCCGAGCGCCGTCGCGGCGGTTGTCACGCCGGGTGCCCCCTTGTCGGCGGCGAGGGCGATGAGCGCCACGTCAGCCGGTTCCGGAGAGCTTGCCGAGGGCGATCTCACCGCTTGAGGAGTACATGGCGATCGCCGGGGAGACCGTGGCGTCGACGATGATCGACACCAGTCCCGAGCTGCTCCCCTCGCTGGTGCCCACGCTCTCGACCAGCGCGCTCGGGGCGAGCACCTTGCCCTGGGCGGTGCCCCGGCCCGAGCCGGGGACGTACAGCACCTGGACGTGGTCGCCCCTCTGGAGGCTGAGCGGCATCTGGCCGGCCTTGAGCGCGAGGCCGAGGGTGATCTTGCCGGGTCCGACCTGCTCACTCGCGTTGCTGACCATCTGCTCGGTGAGCAGGGTGCCGGGGATCAGGGTCACCCGCGCGAAGGTCGCGGCGACCTGCTGGCGATGGATCCAGGAGACGTACGGGATGCCCGTGTCGGCGATCTGGACCTCCTCCATCGCCTCGGGGAGTATCGGCTGGCCGGCGCCGATCTGCTGGGTGATCTGGATGGCCGACACGCGGTCGCCGCTGCGCATGACCAGCAACGTCGTGGCGAGCGCCCCGCCGAGGACGAGCAGCAGGGCGAGGGCGGCGAGGGCCGGCTTGCGCTCGCGGGGCGGCACCGGGAGTTTGCGGGAGGCCGGTCCTGACAGCGTGCCCGGCGACCCCGGGCGCTCCGAGTTCACGGGCGCGCGGCTGTCACGGTCGGGCTTCTCGCTGATCCTCATGGGTGGGGGGCTCCCGAATCAGGAACCAGGCCGGCACCCTCACCATGCGCTGAAATCGGCCGCCACCGGGGCTGACCGAGATGAACCGCATGACCACGGTGCGGGACGGCATGGTCACGGATATGTAGGACGGGGGGTCGTTGGGTTATCGTCCGGAATTCTCATGCCATTGTGTGCAGCTTGCACCAAGCTCAGGGATGGAAACCGGACCCATGCTCATCCACTATCGATTAACTGTCAACGGGAGCGTCAAGAATCGCCGTGGTCCCGTGACACCGATCGCACTGATATTTCCGCTGTTATTCCCCTTTGTATCGAACGTATCGTCCGCCACAGTTACCACTCTGGTTTCCCCTGCGAAGCGGCATCTTAACCGCCCGTCCCGCCGTCCTCACCTTCGGGGCCAGGCCGCGTCTCCTGGTCGATCCAGTGCAGATAGGCGCCCAGGCCGCCCTCCACCGGGAGGCTGATGATCTCCGGCGTCTCGTACGGATGCTCGCGGCGGATGTGCTCGGTCAGCTCGACGGATCGGTCGCGGGTGGTCTTGATGAGCAACAGGTACTCCTCGGCCGTCTCCACCGCGCCCTTCCACCGATAGGTGCTCGTGACGGGGCCGACGATCTGGGCGCATGCGGCGAGTCTGGCGGAGACGGCCGACCGGGCGAGCTCAGCGGCCTTGTCACGGTCCTCCACCGCGATCTGGACCTGCACGTAGTCCGGCATGACAGCTCCCTCATCCCTCGCTGGACCGGCCCCCACGGCCGGTTGTACACAGCTTTATCCACAGCGACAGTGTGTTATCCCCGAGCACGCTTCCGCCCGAATCATGGCGATAAATCCGGTTTAAGACCGTAAATCTGGACACATCATCCCCGAGTTATCCACAGGAGGGTGGGTTATCCACAGTCGTCACCCACAGACTCCTGTGGGAAACCCACAGAGAGACTCAGCGGCCCGCGATAACCACCCAGCCTAGTCGTCTTTCTGTATCGGTCTTTAGGGTCGAGAACGGGCGAAACAAGCACTGATGTGCTGAAACCTGGATAGGCGGGAAGGATAGCTACGTCCCCCCTCGACAGATACATAGTCCGGCCCGGCAGCTGGGTGCGGAGCTCTTGAGAAGGAGGGGGTTATGAACAGAATTCTGGCGTCGAGCGTCGGGCTGGCCACAACCGTCCTGCTGGTAAGCGCATGTGGCGGAGCCAACAAGCCCGCGACCAGCTACAGCAGGGCGGCGGCCAACGCCACCGAGTCACCGACCAGCACCGAGACGTCCCCATACCCCGGGTCCTCGCCGACCACCAGCACGAGCCCCACCTACACCTCGCCGGGAGCGTCGCCGTCGGGGACCGAGTCGATGATGAGCCCCATGCCGACGCCCGAGCACGCGAAGGTCAAGGTCGCGGACTCGAAGTACGGCAAGGTCCTGGTCGGCGAGAACGACAAGCCTCTGTACGTCTTCGAGAAGGACACGGACAACATGTCCAACTGCTACGACAACTGCGCGGTCACCTGGCCGCCGCTCCTCAGCCGCGGCAAGCCCCAGGCCGGCACCGGGGTGAAGGAGACCCTCCTCGGCACCGCGACCCGCAAGCAGGGAGAGAAGCAGGTCACCTACGACAAGCACCCGCTGTACTACTACGCAGGCGACATGATGGCCGGGGAGTTCAACGGCCAGGGCAAGAACCAGTTCGGCGGCAAGTGGTATCTCGTCGGCCCTGACGGCAAGAAAGTGGAGAAGTAGGGAGACGGGCACCCGCAGGTCTGGTTGACGTAAACCTCCGGACCGGATGAACTCCCGTCGCTACGTTATGCGCGGGAGCCGGACCCGGAGGAGACGCCGCATGCGGATCATGCTTACCGTGGTCTCAGAGCACGGCCATCGTGACGTCGTCATCGATGGCGACGAGGAGACCACGGTCGCGGGCCTCGCCGCGGCGTTGAAAGGCGCGCCGGGAGAGACCCGCGGCAACGTCGTACGGCTGTCGCGTGCGCGCGCGCCGTACGGCCTCGGCGGACAGGCGCGCCCGCGCGGGCGGGAGGCGCCCTCGCTCTGGGTCGACGGCAGGCGGCTCGACCCGGACGCGCCCATGGTCGCGGCGCTCCGCGACGGCGACCTGGTGACGCTCGACCAGCGGGCCGCCGGGTCGACGCTCCTCACCGAGCCCGGCGGCGTGATCGAGATCAGGGTGGTCGGGGGGCCCGCTGCGGGCTCGGTCCACAGGCTCGGCCTGGGGGTCCACGTCATCGGGTCCGATCCCGCGTGCGCGGTGCCGGTCGGCGACCACCATCTGCCGCCCGAGGCCGCCGAAGTGCGCGTCACACCGGACGAGGTCCTCGTCCGGTCCGCCTTATCCCCCGGCAGGCCCCCGGCGAAGACGTCACGCCGGACCCGCCGCAAGGTGGGGAAGCGCGCACGGGGCGGGGCCCCCGAACGCGGCGCCGAGAGGGCCGAGGTCATCGGCGCCCTCACGCGCGGGGCGACGCACACCGTCCCCCAGCTCGCGGGCGAGCCGGTGAGCGGCCCCCGGCCCTGGCCCGACGGCGCGCCGCTGACCTGCGGGAACTCCGTCCTCGTCCTACGGGCGACCGAGCCGCCCGACGCGCACCTGGACGTCCTGCCCGAGGGCGGCCTCGCCTACAACCGGCCGCCCCGGCTGCGCCCGGCCGAGCGGCGCAGGCGGTTCGAGGTGCCGGCGGAGCCCACGCGGGGCGAGGGCATGCGGTTGCAGCTCCTGGCCGCCTGCCTCCCGGCCCTCCTCGGTTTCACCATGGCCGCGGTGTTCCACATCTGGTACTACCTGCTGATCGCGCTGATGACTCCCGTGATCATGATCGGCCAGTGGATCAGCGACCGGCGGCACGGCCGCAGGAAGTACCGCCAGGACATGAAGGCCTACAGGGAGCGCCTTTCGGCCTTCGAGGCGGCGGTCGAGAAGGCCAGGGCGGTGAACGAGCTCGAACGCCGCGCCGCCTCCCCCGACGCCGCCGAGCTGCTGCTCACGGCGACCGGTCCCCGGCGGCGCCTGTGGGAGCGCAGAAGCCACGATCCCGACGCGCTGCGGCTGCGCATCGGCCTGGCCGACCTGCCGGCGGAGATCGAGTTCGTTCCCGAGCGCGGCGCGTCTCCCGACATCACGCTGCCCGAGCTGCCGGTGTCCGGGGCCGTGCCGGTCTCGCTGGCGATGCGCAGGCTCGGCGTGGCCGGCATGACCGGTCCGCGCGAGGTGACGCTGGGCATCGCGAGGTCGCTGGTCGGCGCCGCCGTCACCCTGCACAGCCCCCGCGACCTCGCCGTGGTCGTGCTCTCCGCCGGGGCCGACGGGGCGGCTCAGTGGAACTGGACGCGCTGGCTGCCGCACTGCGCGCCACGGGACGCCGACTGCGTCGCGCTGGTCGGCGCCGACCCCGAGGCGGCGGCCCAGCGGGTCGCGGAGCTGGCGGCGCTGATCGGCGAGCGCCTCGGCCCCGACGACCACGGCCTGGCCCCGCTCGCCCCGGCAAAGGGATGGGGGCGCTCGTTCCTCCCCGACGAGGAGCCGCTGTTCGCCGCCTACGACGACCGCCCTTACGACGTGCTGGTCATCCTCGACGGCGCCCAGGTGCTGCGTGCCCTTCCCGGCATGCCGCAGGTTCTCAGGCAGGGGCCACGCGCCGGGGTCTACACGATCGCCATCGACGAGGACCAGCGGCTCCTCCCTGAGGAGTGCGCGACGGTCGTCGACTGCGGGCCCGAGGGGTTCGTACGGCTGCGCGGCGGGGGCCTGGACGCGATCGGCGAGATCCTCGCCGACCAGGTCTCGCCCGCGTGGTGCGAGCGCCTGGCCCGGTCGCTCTCCCCGCTGCGCGACGTGAGCAGGGACGACGCCACGGTCGTGCTCCCCGGGTCCGTACGCCTGCTCGACCTGCTGGAGCTGAGCCCCACCGGCCGCGCCGTGGCCACGCGGTGGCGGTCGGGAGGCCGTACGACCGAGGTGCCGATCGGCGTCGGGGCCGAGGGCCCGTTCAGCGTCGACCTGCGCACGGACGGCCCCCACGCGCTCGTCGCGGGAACGACGGGCGCGGGCAAGTCGGAGCTGCTCCAGACGCTGATCTGCTCGCTGGCCGTCGCCAACCGGCCCGACGAGATGACGTTCGTGCTGATCGACTACAAGGGCGGCGCGGCGTTCAAGGAGTGTGTGCGGCTGCCACACACCGTCGGCATGGTCAGCGACCTCGACGAGCACCTCACCCAGCGGGCGCTGGCCTCGCTCGCCGCCGAGATCCGCCGCAGGGAGCGGCTGCTGCTCGCGGCCGGGGCCAAGGACATCGACGACTACCACGAGCTCAGGGACCACGCCGCCGCACCGCTCGCGCCGCTTCCCCGGCTGCTGCTGATCATCGACGAGTTCGCCGCCATGGTGGCCGAGCTGCCCGACTTCATGGACGGGCTGGTCGACATCGCCCGGCGCGGCCGTTCCCTCGGGATCCACCTCGTCCTCGCCACCCAGCGGCCCGGAGGCGTGGTGACCGCCGACATCCAGGCGAACACCTCGCTGCGCATCGCACTGCGCGTCACCGAGGCCACGGAGTCGGCCGACGTCATCTCCGGGCCCGAGGCCGCGCACATCTCCAAGTCCACTCCCGGACGGTGTTACGTGCGCTCCGGCATCGGGGCCGCGCAGGCCGTCCAGACGGCGCGGGTCGGCGGGAGGGTGCCGGAGGCCGCGCGCCGGAGCTCGGGCCCGAGGGTCGTCGAGGTGGGCTGGCGCGACCTCGGGCACCCGCTGCGCACCGGTCCGCAGGGAGGCGCGGGCGGGGTCAACGGAGGGCCCACCAGCGACCTGGCCGTACTGGTGGACGCCGTGGTGGAGGCCACCCGCATCATGGGCATCAAGGAGCAGCCGAGCCCCTGGCTCCCGCCTCTGCCCGAGACGGTCCTTGTGGAGAAGTCCGCGCGGGGCGGCGACAGGGTCCTGCTGCGGGAGCCCACGCACGGCGGCGACACGGTCCTGCTGGAGTCGTCCGCGCGGGGCGGCGAGGTGCCCTTGGAGAGGTCCGCGCGGGGCGGCGAGGTGCCGCCGCTGTGGTTCGGCCTCACCGACCTGCCGTGGGCCCAGGACCGCCGGCCGCTCGTCCTCGACCCGGCCCACGGCGGTCACCTGCTGATCGCCGGCACGGCCCGCACCGGCAGGTCCACGGCCCTGCGCACCCTGGCAGGCTCCATCGCCCTGCACGCCTCGCCCGAGGACGTACACCTGCACGCGATCGACTGCGGCTCGGGCTCCCTGCTGCCTTTGGTGGCGCTCCCGCACTGCGGCGCGGTCGTCACCCGCGACCAGCTCGACCGCGTCGAGCGCCTGCTCACCCGCCTCCGCACCGAGGTCGGCCGCAGGCAGCAACTCCTCGCCGAGGCCGGGTACGCCTCCCTGGCCGAGGCCAGGGCCGCGAACAGACCTCACACCACGGCCTTCCCTGCCGGGGATGGCGCCACGGCTTCCCTGGACGGGGTCAGGGGTGACGCGACGCTGCGGATGCCGTGGCTGGTGCTGATGCTCGACCGGTGGGAGGGCTTCGCGGCGGCGTTCGAGGGCTACGACTACGGACGGCTGCTCGACGCGCTCATGCAACTGCTCCGCGAGGGGCCCGCGGTCGGGCTGCGTGCCGTGGTGACCTCCGACAGGTCGGGGCTGCTCGGCCAGATCTCGACGCTGTTCGAGGACCGGCTGATCATGCGGCTGGCCGACCCGGCCGACTACGGCCTGGCCGGGCTCCCGCCGCGCAGCCTCCCGTCCGCCATGCCGCCGGGACGCGCGATCTCCGTCGGCGAGCAGGGCGTGGTCGAGAGTCAGATCGCCCTGCTGTGCGACGATCCCTCGGGCCCCGCCCAGGTCGCGGCGCTTCAGGCGCTCGCCCGTACGGCCGCGGCGCGCTTCCCGAGCCCCGGCTCGCTGCTCAAGGTGGACGCGCTGCCCATGCGGATCACCTCCTCCCAGGCCCTGGAGCTCGTCCCCGCCTTCGAGCCGCCCTCGCCCCTGTGGGCGCTGCTCGGCGCGGGCGGCGACTCCCTGGCCCCTCTCGGGGTCGACCTGCTCGCGCAGGGCCCGGCGGCCGTGATCGCGGGGCCGTCCAGGTCCGGGCGGTCGTCCGTGCTGCTCACCGCCGCCCGCTCACTGCTCGGCCAGGACACACCGGTCGCCGTGGTGGCGCCCCGGCGCAGCCCCCTGCGCGAGCTGTCAGGGGAGCCGGGCGTGCTCGCGGTCCTCGGCGGGGACGGGGAGGCGGGCGACCTGCCCGGCGCGCTCGCCGGCCACGACCGGTACGTGGTCATCGTGGACGACGCGGAGCTGGTGTCCCCCGACTCGCCCCTCGGCCTGGCGCTGGAGGGCACGCTGCGCAGCGGCAGGGACGGGGAGCACGGGCTCCTGATCGCGGGCACCACCGGTGACCTCGCGACGGCCTACCGGGGGTTCGTGGCCGAGGCTCGCAAGGCGCGCACGGGGCTGCTGCTGTCGGTCCAGAGCCCGGCGGACGGCGACCTGTTCAACGTCCGGCTGCCGCGCGGCGCGGTGGGCGGCCCCCCCGGCCGCGGCCTCCTGGTGATCTCCGGAACCCCCACCCCCATCCAAGCCGCCCTGACCACCTGACGACACGCCGGTCGGCGGGTCACCCGTTCCCTGCGGGGGAAGGGAGCAGTTCCGCGATCAGGGCCTCCGTCTCGGGGACGAGCCGCCCCCAGTACTGGGAGGCGGCGGCGCGCTGCCGCAGCGTCCCCACCCAGAGCTGGAGCGTGCCCATGTCGCCCGTGGCGTGCGCGGCCCGCAGCAGGTCGCGCCACAGCCCCTCGTCACCCTCCGAGACGCGCAGCCCGGCGAGGGCCGCCCCGACGGCGCCATCGGGATCACCGGCCCGCATGCGCAGCTCGCACAGCCGGTGGGCCGCGTCGGACACCCGGGCCGTGACCTCCTGGCCCACCGGGTCCCCCGCGAGCCACAGGTAGCAGCCGGCCGGGTGCCCCGACGCCAGCGGCCCTCTGACCAGGGCGAGAGCGTCGTCGAGCGCCTCGGCCTCGCTCGTGGGGTTGTACCGGGCGATACGGATGAGCTCGCGGAACACCTGCCAGTCCACGCGCACCTCAGGACCGAGCCGAAGGAGGCCCGCGGTGTCGACGTACAGGTTGAAACGTCCCGCGCCGTCCATGCCGAGCCACTCCTGCGCGCGGACGATGGCGGCGTCCCGCACGGCGACCTCGACGCCGCCCGGCCACAGCGCCCCGTCCAGGGTCCTCGGATGGACGCCGCCCGGGTGCGTGGCCAGGTAGGCGGCCAGCTCGGAGCAGATGGCCACCTGATCCTCCTCCAGGGGCCGGGGGGTGAGGACCCGGACGGTCCCGAGCACCGAGACCTCCGCCGACGGGCTGAAGGACGGGTCGAGCTGCGCCGCCGCGAGGCCGTTCGGCTCCGGCTCTGGAAGGGGCGGCGGGTTCCCGTGGACGGCGGTGCGGAAGAGCTCGGCGATCCGCGCGTACTGGCGTTCGCTCAGGAGCTGCCCCGCGACGTCCAGACCCAGCTCCTTGACGCAGGCCCGGCCTTCCTCGGTGAGCTCCCAGGTCCACGCTGAGCCCGTCGACCCGTCGCCCGCTATGAGACAGCCGGTGGGCGTCCGCGTGCCGCTACGGGTCAGCTCCGCCAGCTGTGCGGCCTCCTCAGGGGTGACCGGCGACGCCGACAACAGGTACGTGGGCATCCACGCCCCGCCATCAGCGCCGATGCGCCGAGAGTCGGCTTCGGCGGCCGTACGCGCCCGCTGGACCTCGGCCGTACGCGCCGTGAGTTCAGGCAGCACCTCGGCGACGCTCCCGGCGACGGCGACCCGGTCAGGGGCGACCATCGCCAGCTCGTGGCCGAAGCCGACCAGGAGCAGCCGCATGTGGTCGGACCATCGGCTGGTCGCCAGCTCGACCGCCGCCGCCGCGAGGGCCGCGGCCACGCTCGGTCCAGGACCGCGAAGCTCGACCAGGCCGCGGGCCGTCTCCAGGTCGATCAGCACGCGCCCGCTCTCGTTCGTGCCGATGGAGACAAGCCCCGGATAGGGGGCCAGGGTGCCCGCCACGGCCTGCTCGTTCAGGGACGAGCCGTCGAGGGCGTCCAGCCGCCAGACCCGGCCGCCGTCCACGGCCGTCCACGGCGGGGGCACGTCCTCGTCGCCCGGATGGATCCACAGGTCGATGTGGGTGGAGGAGAGGAAGGCACCGTAGACCGTCGGCGGCGTGCGACCCATGACCGCCAGTTCCTTGCTGAGGTGGCGCAGGCCGAGGTCGAGCGTCCTCGCGCCGGTCTGGTCGGCGGCGAGCAGGAGTGCCTTCTCCACGAGCGCCGTGTCGCCGGTCGGCGTCGGGAGCCCGGATCCGGGCGGCCGGGTCCAGAGGCGCTCCCTGCGCCTCCGCCCGAGCGCCGCGAGCAACCCCGCCGCGCTGAGCGACCCGGCGCTGACGAAGCCGGAGATCGCGCCGAGCGACCCCGCCCCGGGGGACGATCCCGCCGCGGACCCTTGGATCCCTGGAGCGCCCGGCCCGGGGGCCGGGGCGCCCGCGTGCCGGCCCGTCTCGTGGGATGCCGGGCCCCACCCGGCCGCGTTCACCCCAGGGTGGGGTCCCCCGCGACGGTGCGGCAGTCCGCGCAGGTCGCGCGTGGCCTCCGGGTCGTCGGGGTCGTCCGGGTGCTCCGGGAGCTCCGAGGTCGAGGCGGGCCTGGTGACCAGTACGGACGCGGTGGTGACCAGGCGGTGAGCCAGGGCCTGGGTGCCGCGCGCGAAGGGGATCCGGGGCGGCGCGCCGGCCCTGCCGATCGCGGACAGCTCGGCGACCACGCAGACGACCGACTGGAGCCAGACCGGCCAGACGAGCACCGAAAGCATGTCCAGAACGGCGCCCGGCCCGAGCCGCCGGGCCAGCGTGTCCAGGGAGAGCCCGCCGTCGGGAAGCGGGGAGCCGAAGACGCGGACCAGCGCGTACGGCACCCCGGCCACCAGGGCGAACAGGGCGACGACGGCGAGGACGCCGAGCAGGATGCCGGACGCCGTCCGCGCCTGCGGGCGCACGGGTGGTGTTGCCATTTCCTCGATCCCTGACCTGGCCTGTCCGTGGGGATGCCTGACCTGTCCCCGGCCCCGCGGCGGCACCGTTGCCCAGGGCGCCGCCGCCGAATCCGATGATGGTCAGGAGTATGCCTACCATCCGACCGTCACGAAGACGCCCAAGGCCCGTGATCCGGCCCCGGAGGGTCACTGGCAGCCGGGGCTGCCGTCGTCGGGGCGGAAGCATTCGATGGGTCCGCCGAAGGTGGAGGTGATCCTGAAGGACATGCCGGGAAGCAGGGGGACCACCGCGACGGCGTCGCCCTCGACGGTGACCCCGCGCTGGTCACCCCTCTGCCAGGCCCGTACGACGACGGACTGGAGCATCTTGGGCCCGACGGTTCGCACGACCGTACGGGCGCGGGACTCGGCGGCGCCCTGCCAGCCCTCCGTCCCGGTGCCGGCGGCGCGGGCGATCCTCGCGCCCTCCCGCGCGGCCGCGTCGGCGACCTGCCTGCCGTGGAAGACCAGGGTGAACTGGACGATCAGCAGGATGACCACGAGCACGACCGGCATGATCAGCGCCAGCTCGATGACCGAGGCTCCCCGGTCTCCCTGTCGCCGCCTCATGATCCGAGCATCCTCATGGCGGCGGGATAACTCAGGAACAGCGCGAACCCGGCGCACAGCAGGAACCGGGCGAACAGCATCGACCGCTCCCCGGCCCGGCCTTCGATCTCCGCCAGCCGGTGGCGGCGTATGACCTCGGCGCGGGCCGCCAGGGACCGCCGAAGCCTCGCGCCGTCGTCGGTGGCCGGCCCCAGCGAGGACGACAGGTCGCGCAGTTCGTCCACGTCGATCTCCTCTCCGAGCCGGCCCAGGGCCTGCCAGGGCGTGATCGCGGCGAACCTGGCGTTCACCAGCGCGTCGCGGATCCGCCACATCGCCCAGCCGTCTCCGAGGGACGAGGCCGACATCAGCGCCTCGGGCACTCCCGCGCCGCCCGCCAGGTTCACGGCCACGAGGTCGAGGAAGGCGCCGACGACGCGCCTGAACTCGCGCCTGCGGACGGCGGCGTGCCTCCGGAGCCGCAGATCCGGGAGTACGAACAAGATCAGGGCGAGGACGACCGCCGACGACAGCGGCACCGCGAGCCGGAACTCCCAGCCCATGAGCGTGGTCCACGCGGCCACGGTCGGCGCGGCGAGCAGCCCGGCGGCGCCGAGCAGGCACTTGGAGGCGAGATGGTCCTCGAACGACCTGCCGAGCAGCGCCAGATCGGCCCGGACCGAGCGCTGCTCCCACCCCCGAGCCGCGTAGAAGCGCGCGGCGGACTCGCCGACCTCGCGGCGGATCGGGCCGGTGTCCTCCCCGGTCGGCGGCTCTCCGGCGCGGTGCCCGTCACGACGTACGGCGTCGGCGGCGAGGAGCCGTGCGGCGAGCCCCGGCCGGGTGGGGAACAGCGCGCGCAGCAGCAGGAACACCCCCAGCCCGACGAGCGCGCCCCCGGCCAGCGATCCCGTCATCGCGTCACCCCCGCCTCGGTGGTGGGCGCCGGCAGGGGTCCGGCCAGTGTGCGGCCGGGTCTGTCGAATCTGGGGAGCCCGCGCATCCAGGCGAAACCCGCGGCGAACAGCCCCGCCACGACCAGCAGGACGAGTTGCCCGGCCGGGCCCGTGTACTCGGCGACGTAGGAGGGGCGCAGGACGACCAGAGCGGCGGCCGACCCGAGCGACGCGCCCACCGCGATCTGGACGCCGCGCCGGGCGGAACGCCGCTCGGCCTCGACCCTGCGGCGGATGTGAAGCTCCTCGCGGGCCGATCCCGCGAGCGCGCCGAGCACCTCGCGAAGACCCGGCCCGCGCAGCTTGGCGTTGAGGATCAGGGCGGCGATGACAAGGTCGGCGGAGGAGTCGCCGATGTCGTCGGCGAAGCGGTGGAGGGCGTCCGAAAGCGGCATCCGGGTGTGGAGCCTGTCGACCAGGGCGACCAGGTGTGGCTGGAGGGTCGGGGCGGCCGCCCGTACCGAGGCCGGGATCGCCTGCTCCAGGCCCGCCGTGCCCACGACGCTCTCCCTCAGCGAGTCGGTCCAGGCGGCGAGCGCCTCCAGACGGCGCGTCGCGGCGCGCTCCTCGGCGGCGCCGCCCACCAGTCCATGCCAGCCGAGAACCAGCAGGCCGCAGCCCGCGGCGACCACAGGCCAGCCGGTGGCGATCAGTACGGCGCCGCCGACGGCGACAGCTGCCGTCGCGCGAACGGAAAGCTTCGTCGCACGGGGCCCGGCCGGCCGGTCCGTACGGGCGGAGGCTCTCGTGCCGCCCCTCAAGAACGCCACAAGCAGGAACACCCCGCCACCGATCGCCGCCCCACCCAGCAGGACCAGCGACAACTGGATCACCGGCGTCGCGGGGGTCATGCCGTGCTTCTTTCGGGGGCTATCGCGGGGGGTTGGGCGTGGCGGCCCTGCTGGCGGGCTCCGTGGTCGGTCCGGGAGAGAACGGTGGCGGCGAGTTCGCGCGCCGAGCGGATGAGCAGGGTACGGCCGAGCCGCCCGCCCCACTCACCGCGCAGCAGTTCGGCGCCCCTGACGTCGTGGGCGAGGCCGCCGAGCACCACGTCGGGCGTCCCGCTCGCGGCGAGCACGCGACGCACCTCGGCGATCGCCTTCTTGAACCTCTTGGCCTCGGCGATCACCACGACGCCCACGGGGGGCGGGGCCGGCGTGCGCTCGGCGAGGGCGTCGGTCAGCGCCGCGACACGGTCACGGAGGTGGGCCACCTGGTCGAGCTGGGGGCGGGCGAGCAGCAGGACGAGGTCGGCGGCGGCCAGCAGGCCGTTGATCGGAGGGTAGGACCCCACCCGGCCGCAGTCGGCGATGACGTCCGTGCCGGGCAGTTCCCTGAACGCCAGCGCCAGCGGTTCCCAGAGCCACGTCAGCCCGGAGGCCTGTTCGGCTCCGCCGATGCCCGCGAGGACTTCCAGCCCCCCGACGAGCCGTTGGGTGTGCTCGTGGACCAGCGAGGCGTCCAGCCCCCTGCGGGCGGCGACTCCCAGGCTGAGGAGACCCCTCCCCGCGTCGAGGGGATGACCCTGCTCCGCGGGCAGGCGGTAGGCGAGATCGCCTCCGGCGGCGTCGCACTCGGCGAGCAGCGCCTGGCGCGGCCAGACCGCCGCGAGCGCGGTGGCCGCGGTCGTGACCCCCGGGGCGCCCTTGTCCGCGGCGAGCGCGATCAGTGCCATGCCTCTCAGCCCTGCCTGTCGGTCGCCGTCGGGGTCGGGCCGGTGGTTCGCCGGGTGGTCGGCGTTGTGGTCGGGCGGCCTGTCGGCCTGGCGCTCGGCCTGGCGGTCGTGCCGCCGGTCGGACGGGACGAGGGCGTACGGACCGGCTGGGTCCCGCCGCGCGGGGTCGTCGAGGGCCGTGGGGTCGTTGAGGGCCGCGTCGAGGGCCGTGGGGTCTGCCGCGCGTCCGGACCGGGCGCGCCGGTCGTGGCGTCATTCGGGTCCGAGGTCGTACCGGCGGATGGCCCGCCGGTGGGCGGCGCCTGCGGAGGTACCTCGGCCGGCAGTCCAGGGAGGTAAGCCAGGCCGATGCGGCCCGCCGACGCGTGGGCCACGACGGTGGGCGCGACCTCGGTGTCGACGACGACCGACACCGACGTGGACCCGCCTCCCGAGCCGCTCGGGCCGTCGTCCACGAAGTTGACCAGCGCGTGGGCGGCGAGGACCCTGCCGCCCTCGACCGTGCCGTCCCCGCCGGGCACGAAGATCACCTGGACCCGGTCGCCCTTCTGGAGGCCGGGAGGAACCTGGCCGGCCTTGAGCAGGAGCCCGACGACCGCCTTGCCCGGGCGCAGTTCCGAGGAGGCGAGCGCCACCATCCCGTCGTTCAGCAGCGTCCCCGGCACGAGGTCGACGGCGGCGAATTGCCGGCCCACCTCCTCGCGGGCGGACCACGGGACGTACCGGACGTCCGCGACCGCGATCCGCACCTCCTTGAGCGCCCGTACCGGGATCCGCTGACCGGCCCCCACCCGCTCCGTCACCGCGATGGCCGACACCCGCTCGCCGTTCCGGACGAACATCACGGCCGTGACCAGAGCGCCGCCGACGATCAGCAGGATGGCCAGCAGCGCCAGGGCGGGCCTGCGCTCGCGAGGGGCGACGGGCAGCTTCCGTCCCTGCGGGAAACCGGGTGACGGCGTCTTGCCGGCGAGCCGTCGCGCCTCTGGGCCACGGAAGGGGGGTTGCTCGGTAACCCTCATCGGTGAGGACTCCAGAGTTTGGGGACACTGCTGGCGAGCACCGACATTACTCAGATTGGATCAGGATCGCCGTAATAAGCCCGGAAACCGCACTCGTGTCTGACTTTGCGAGGCACCAGCGGTCAATAGGGCGTTAAGGGCACGGAAGACGGCCCGGAAACACGAAAGCCCGGCGGGGAACTCCACCCGCCGGGCTCCGGCCTCGCGCGCTATCGCGTCGCGGACTCGATGTTGCCGCGGTAGGTGGTGATGATGCGGGAGGCCTCGGCCAACTCCTCCGACATCCTCTGGAACGCCTGACGGTAGTTCTGCCAGGCACCGCCGAACCGCACCGCACCGGGGCCCGTCCACGCGGTGCCGACCTTCGCCGCCTCACGGTCGAGCGCCGCCATCGTCTGGCGCACCTGCTCCGCCTGCTGCGTGAACTGAGCGGCCATGTTCTGCATTTCCGCGGGGTCGCCGCCGAGCAGGCTCTGGCTCATGCCGGTCTCCTTCGGGATCGTCTGCATACAGGGGGTAGCCAAACGCCCCTACCCTAGACGTGAAACCCCTATGGCGCACTGGTTATACCGAGTAGTTATCACCCCCACCCACACGGGGGTGCCCGGTTCCCGGGAAGAAAGGCCGGGGGTAGGGGCTCACGCGAGATCAGAGGCCGCTTACACTCCGTGGGAGGCGCGCAAGGCCTTTGGAGGAAAGGGACAACCTCGGTGCAGAAGGTCCTGATCGCCAATCGTGGCGAGATAGCGGTGCGGATCGCCCGCGCATGCAAGGATGCCGGGCTGATCGGCGTCGCGGTGTACGCCGACCAAGATCTCGACGCCCTTCACGTGCGGATGACGGAGGAGGCGTACGCGCTCGGCGGGCAGTCACCCGCCGAGACGTACCTCGACATCGGCAAGTTGCTGCGCATCGCGGCCGTGTCCGGTGCGGACGCCGTCCATCCCGGGTACGGCTTCCTGGCGGAGAACGCCGAGTTCGCCCAGGCCGTGATCGACGCCGGGCTGGTGTGGATCGGCCCCCCGCCGTCGGCGATCACGTCGCTCGGCGACAAGGTGGCCGCCCGGCACATCGCCCAGCGGGTGGGCGCGCCGCTGGTGGCGGGCACGCCCGACCCGGTGTCCGGCGTGGAGGAGGTCGTCGCCTTCGCCGCAGAGCACGGCCTGCCGATCGCGATCAAGGCCGCCTTCGGCGGCGGCGGGCGCGGGCTGAAGGTCGCCCGCACGATGGAGGAGATCCCCGACCTGTACGAGTCGGCGGTGCGCGAGGCCGTGACGGCGTTCGGGCGCGGTGAGTGCTTCGTGGAGCGCTACCTCGACCGGCCCCGCCACGTGGAGACGCAGTGCCTGGCCGACCGGCACGGCAACGTGGTGGTGATCTCCACCCGCGACTGCTCGCTGCAGCGACGGCACCAGAAGCTGGTCGAGGAGGCCCCGGCCCCGTTCCTGTCCAGCGAGCAGCGGGAGCTGCTCTACAGCTCCTCCAAGGCCATCCTCAAGGAGGCCGGCTACGTCGGGGCGGGCACCTGCGAGTTCCTGGTCGGCCAGGACGGCACGATCTCCTTCCTGGAGGTCAACACCCGGCTGCAGGTCGAGCACCCCGTCAGCGAGGAGGTCACGGGCATCGACCTGGTGCGCGAGATGTTCCGCGTCGCCGACGGCGAGCCGATCGGGTACGACGACCCCGAGGTCCGGGGGCACTCGATCGAGTTCCGGATCAACGCCGAGGACGCCGGGCGCAACTTCCTGCCCGCACCCGGCACGCTGACCACGATGCGCGCCCCCGCGGGCCCCGGCGTGCGCCTCGACGCGGGGTACGAGGCCGGCATGACGGTCCCGCAGTCGTTCGACTCGCTGGTGGCCAAGCTGATCGTCACCGGCCGCACCAGGGCCGAGGCCCTCGCGCGCTCCCGCCGCGCGCTGGAGGAGTTCTCCGTCGAGGGCATGCCCACCGTCCTGCCCTTCCACCGGGCCGTCGTGTCCGACCCCGCCTTCACCGATGAGCCCTTCAGCGTGCACACCCGGTGGATCGAGACCGAGTTCGACGGCGTGATCGAGCCCTACGCCGGGGAGACCGCGACAGAGGAGCCGGTCGAGCGCGAGCGAGTGGTCGTGGAGGTCGGCGGCAAGCGCCTTGAGGTGGTGCTGCCCGTCGCGCCCGCGATGGCACGGCAGTCCGTCCCCAAGAAGCCCGCCCGGCGCGCCGCCGGCAAGGGCTCGGCGGCGGCGGTGAGCGGCGACTCGCTGGTCAGCCCCATGCAGGGCACGATCGTCAAGGTGACGGCCTCCGACGGCGATGTCGTCCAGTCCGGCGACACCATCGTGGTGCTGGAAGCAATGAAGATGGAGCAGCCGCTCACCGCCCACAAGGGCGGCACTGTGACGGGCCTGGTCGCGGCCGTCGGGCAGACGGTCACCGCGGGAGCCTCCATCTGCGAGATCAAGGACGCCTGACCACCGCTGCGATGCCGGTCGCCCGGCGGATCGAGATACGGTTGCGTTTCGAGGAACCTAGTCGACGTCCCGTTCGTCCTGTAGGGCGAAGGAGGCATATAGCCGTGACCACTCATCCGGTGCGCCGCGCCACAGCCACAGTCGTGGCCATGCTGGCCGCACTTCTCACGCTTCTCGCGCTGTCGCCCGCCGCGCGGGCCGCGGCCCCGCCCGATCCGAACGCGATCGTGTCCGCCTGGAAGACCGGCGACCCGGTCTACGCCGGGCCGGGCGTGGCGCTCAGCTCCAGCCAGGTGTCCGACATCCGTGACGCGGTGAAGGGCGCGAACAGCAAGATCTACGTCGCCGCCCTCGCCGACGGCACGGTGACCGACAGCGCCTCTGCGGGTCACCTGATCACCGCCCTCGGCCAGGCGCTCTCGCAGCAGGGCCGTCCGCGTGCCACTGTCGCGATCCTCGACGGCACCACGCTGTTCGCGGGGTCCAGCGCCATCCGCAAGACCGGCCTGGCGGGTCAGCTCGCCACCGCGGCGACCAGCAACAACAAGGACGTCGTCACCGGCATGAAGGACTTCGTCGAGCGGGTCGACAAGGCCGTCAGCGGTGACACCAAGGGGGCCCTGAAGTCCGGAAGCGCCGCGAGCAGCGGCGGCGGTGGCGGGGTGCTGATCGGCATCCTGGTCCTCGCCCTGGTGGGCGGCCTCGGCATCTTCCTGTACTCCCGCAAGAAGAAGCGTGACCGCGAGGCCCAGGAGGCCCGTGAGCTCGCCGCGGTCAAGCAGACCGTCGAGGAGGACGTCACCAAGTTCGGTGAGGAGATCACCGCGCTCGACCTCGACGTCAGGGTGTCCGACAACCAGGCCCAGACCCAGGCCGACTGGCAGCAGGCCCTCGACGCCTACGAGCGCGCCAAGAACGAGCTCGCGGCGGTCAAGCGCACGGACGAGCTCCGCGGCGTGACCACCGCCCTTGAGGAGGGCCGTTACGCCCTCGCCTGCGTCAAGGCGCGCGTGAACAACGAGAGGCTTCCCGAGCGGCGCGCACCGTGCTTCTTCAACCCGCAGCACGGCCCGTCCGTCCGCGACGTCCTGTGGGCCCCGCCGAACGGCGCCCCCCGCGACGTGCCCGCCTGCGCGGCCGACGCGCAGCGCGTGGAGCAGGGCTTCGACCCGCACATGCGCGAGGTCATGGTCGACGGTCAGCGCCGTCCCTACTGGGACGCCGGTCCCGCGTACGCCCCCTACGCCTCCGGGTACTACGGCGGCTTCGGCGGCGGCGACCTGATGACGGGCATGCTGATCGGCACCATGCTCGGCAGTTCCTTCGGCGGCTGGGGTCACAGCGGCGGCTATGACGCCGGATACGCCGCGGGCGCCGAGTCGGCCGGTGGCGGCGACTGGGGCGGCGGAGGCGACTTCGGCGGCGGCGGAGACTGGGGCGGCGGGGGCGACTTCGGCGGCGGAGACTTCGGCGGCGGCGGAGACTGGTAGTCCCGGTCGGCTCCTTCGGCTCGTGGAGTGAATCCGCTTCGCGTCTCCGGCGGCGTGGTGCTCGCGGCCGACGCGCTGATCGTGGTGCGGCATGGTTGACCGCACCGCTCTGATCGGCCACG
>NZ_JBEZFH010000118.1:0-22373 GCF_040649355.1 Sphaerisporangium sp. NPDC049002
GTCAGCGGCAGCGCATCGGCATCGCCCGAGGGCTGGCGCTCCAGCCCGAGGTGATCATCTGCGACGAGCCGGTCTCCGCGCTCGACGTGTCGATCCAGGCACAGGTGATGAACCTGCTGGAGCGGCTGCAGAACGAGTTCAACCTGGCCTACATCTTCATCGCCCACGACCTGTCGGTCGTCCGGCACATCTCCGACCGCGTCGCGGTGATGTACCTGGGCAAGATCGTGGAGCTGGGCAAGGACGTCGCGATCTACGAGCGGCCCGCGCATCCGTACACCCAGGCACTGCTGTCGGCCGTGCCCGTGCCGGACCCCGAGGGCCGCGAGCAGCGCGAGCGGATCATCCTGCAGGGCGACCCGCCGTCCCCGGCCGACCCGCCGTCGGGCTGCCGGTTCCGTACGCGGTGCTGGAAGGCGCAGGACATCTGCGCCACGCAGGAGCCGCCGCTGGAGATCCGCGCGGGCGGGCACCTGAGTGCCTGCCACTTCGCGGAGGAGTACGACATCATCCACGCGGTGGCCGAGGCGTAACGACGTCCGGATCCTCCACAGGCCGGCTGCGCCTGTGGAGGATCACGCACGCCTGGCGGCGTTACGCCGTGAGGCCCGTGCCGGTGAGCCCCGACACCCTCGCGACGCTGACATCCCCGGAGGCGTCGGCGCTCACGTCGCCGCCGAAGTCACCTCCGATGTCGCCGGTCCCCGTGCCGGCCTCCCCCTCGGTGCCCAGTCCGAGACCTGTGTCCAGCCCGACGTCCGTGCCGAGTCCGGTGTCGGTGTCGTCATCCTCCGCCCAGTTGCCACCGGTCAGTACGGAGCCCGCGGCGGACGCGGCGGTGGCCGGAGCCACGATGGCGATGGCGGCACAGGCCGAAGTGATCAGAAGACGGCGAATCATGGTGTGTTCCCCCCCCGTTGAAAACCCGCCGCGGAGCCGTTGGGACCACGATCCCTGGAGCATCCGTTATGTTCCGCACCGGGTGACGCTGTGTGACCGTTATGAGATACCCAGAGTGAGAACATTGGTAAAGGTGGTGAATGGTCAGCTGATGGCGAGGATTGCGGAGCCGTGACCGAAGAGTCCTTGGTTCACGGCGAGGCCGGCCCGCGCGCCCTCCACCTGGCGCGCACCGGCCGTGCCCCTCAGCTGCCAGGTCAGCTCGCACACCTGCGCGATCGCCTGCGCCGGGATGGCCTCGCCGAACGACGCCAGGCCGCCTGAGGGGTTCACCGGCACCTTGCCGCCCAGAGCGGTCTCCCCCGAGCGGACGAGCCCGGACGCCTCGCCCCGGGCGCAGAGCCCGATGTCCTCGTACCAGTCGAGCTCCAGGGCGGTGGAAAGGTCGTACACCTCGGCGAGGGACAGCTCGCCCGGTCCCACCCCCGCCTCTTCGTAGGCCGCGGCCGCGATCGACGGCCGGAACCCCCGGTCCGGCGGGGGCACCGCCGCCGAGGAGTCCGTGGCGAAGTCCGGCATCTCCAGCACGGTGTTGGGGAAGGCCGGGGTCACGGTGGAGACGGCCGCGATGCGCACGCCCGAGAGCCCCCGGCGGCGGGCGAAGGAGTCCGAGACCAGCACCAGGGCGGCGCCGCCGTCGGAGGTCGCGCAGATGTCCATGAGACGCAGCGGGTCGGCGACCATCGGCGAGGCCAGCACCTCCTCCGCCGACACGGCCTTACGGTAGCGCGCGTTGGGGTTCAGCGCCCCGGCCCTGGCGTTCTTCACCTTCACCGCCGCGAAGTCCTCCGCCGTGGAGCCGTAGAGAGCCATACGGCGGCGCGCGTACAGGGCGAAGTAGGCGGGATTGGTGGCCCCGAGCAGGCGGAACCTGAGCCAGTCCGGATCGTCGGGGCGGTAGCCCCCGACGGGCTTGAAGAACCCCTTCGGAGCCGAGTCCGCTCCGACCATCAGGGCCACGTCGCACAGCCCGGCGAGGATCCGCGTGCGTGCGATCTCCAGCGCGTGGGCGCCCGAGGCGCAGGCGGCGTAGCAGGAGGCGACGCGCGCCCGTCCAGCCGAGCGCCTGGGCGAACGCCGATCCCGCGACGGAGCCGGGGTAGCCGTTCCTGATGGTGTCCGCGCCGACCAGGAACTGCACGTCGGTCCAGTGCAGGCCCGCGTCCGCCAGCGCCGCGCGGGCGGCGGCGACCCCGTACTCGACGAAGGGCCGTCCCCACTTGCCCCAAGGGTGCATTCCCGCTCCGGCCACCAGGGTCATGCGGTGACCGCCTTGTCGCCGGGGAGCCCCCACATCCACACGAGCGGGCCGTCGGCGAGCGGGCCGCAGGTCAGCTCCAGCTCCAGGCCCACGCGCAGATCGTCCACGGTGAGGCCCGGGACGACCTGGCCGAGCACCACGATGCCCTCGGCCGCGAGCTCCACCGCCGCGAGCGTCACCGGCGCGTACGGCTCCGCCGCGGCGTACGGCGGGGGCGGCGGGTAGCAGGCGTTGGTGTACGACCAGACCGTGCCCCTTCGCGACAGCCGTACCGGCTCGGGCGAGTCCCCGTCACAGTGCGGATTGCGGCAGAACCCGGCCCGGGGAGGGAAGGAGACGGTGCCACAGTCGGCACAGCGGGTGCCGAGCAGGTGTGTGACTCCATCCTCGATGGTGAACCAGCCGTCGATCGCGAGCACAGCCATGTGCCCAATATGATACAAGCGCTTGCTCACATACGAGAGCCCGTCCCACGCCCGCCCGCGCGACCGTACGAGGGGGTCACCGTCAAGCCGCCGGTGCGGAAGCTCACCCGACGCCCGCCCGAGCGAGCCGTACGTGGGCGCCCGGAGGCAGGCCGAGGCGCTGCGCGGCGTCGCCCGAGTTGACCGCGAGCGCCACCTGCCCGGCCGAGTCCGTGAACGCGACGAGGTTCCCCGGCGGCACGGCCGCGTAGGTGTCCCGGAACGGCACCGTGATCTGGCGCCTGCCCATGGACACCGCGAGGCTGTCCCCGACGCGGACGCCGAGGGTCACCAGATCGTCGGCGGTCACGGAGAGTTGCACGTTCCCGTAGCGGTCGAGCGACAGCACCTCGCCCTCGGCCGCCCCTTCCCCGATGCGCGCGGTGGGCGCGGGAAGCGACAACAGCCGGTCGAGCGGGATCTCCGGGCCGAGGTCCGCGGGCTTGCGCCCGGCGCACAGGTGCGCGGCGACCGGCGCGTAGACGTCGCGCCCGTGGAACGTCGGCGACACCGGAGTGAGGAAGAGTTCCTCGTTGGTGATCTCGTACGCGACCCGCGCCCCGCCCGACGCCAGTAAGGCCCAGGAGAGCAGGCCGTTGTCCGGCCCGATGAACACCCGGTTGCCCGCCTCCACGGCGACCGAGCGCCGGGCGCTCGCGGCGGCCGGGTCGACGGCGGCGATGTGCACGCCGGCGGGGAGGTAGGGCAGTGTCTGGGCGAGGATCGCGGCACCACGTCGGATGTCCCCGGCCGGAACCAGATGACAGACGTCGATGATCCGCGCCTCCGGGGAGATACCGATGATCACCCCGTGGCACGACGCCACGAACCCGTCTTCCAAACCGTAGTCGGTGAGAAGCGTGATGACTGAGGTCACACCTGGTGACTGTACGTCTCCCGAACTGTCATGAACAGCCGCGAATTCCCGACTACGATTGCCACGGGCCGCATGCGCGCGTCGTGGCTCAGGGTCGCGCTCGCCCGGGCGCACGTTCGCTCGTCTCCCGCCCTCCCCTGCCCGGCCCGGCCCGACGTCTCCGCGTGCCCGACCGAGGAGGACAGCATGGACACCGCACCCGACCATGGTGACAGCGACCCTGAAGAACGATCCGCCCCCCACACCCCCGGAGAGCTCACCGAGCGTGAGCGCGAGCTGCTCGCCTTCGAGCGCCAGTGGTGGCGCCACGCGGGCGCCAAGGAGCAGGCCATCCGCGAGACCTTCGGCATCTCCTCGACGCGTTACTACCAACTGCTCGGCGGGCTCGTCGACCGCCCCGAGGCCCTGGCCCACGATCCGATGACGGTGAAGCGGCTGCGGCGGCTGCGTGCCTCCCGCCAGCGCGAGCGCGCGGCGCGCCGTCTGGGCATGCGCCCCTGATCCCTGGGGTACTGCTCCACGCGTGACTCATGATGTATTGCCGGATATCGCCGGTTTGGCTGCCATCAAGGCCGACCCCGCGGGGGCGGTGGTCGGGCTCGACTTCGACGGCACGCTCGCGCCCATCGTCCCCGACCCCGCCGACGCCCGGGTCGACCCGCACGCCGCCGCGGCGCTCGTACGCCTCGGCGGCCTGGTGGGGGGAGTGGTGATCGTCACCGGACGTCCCGCCGCCACCGCCATCGCCTACGGCGAGGTGCCGGGCGGGCCCGGTCTCGCGGATGTGCCCGGCCTGGTGGTGCTCGGCCAGTACGGGCTCGAACGCTGGGAGGACGGCCAGGTGCTGTCCCCGCCGCCGCCACCGGGGGTCGAGCGCGTGCGTGCGGGACTGCCCGGTTTGCTGGCCCTGCTGGGCGTCACCGTCACCGACGGGGCGGAACCGGGGGTGACGATCGAGGACAAGGGCAGGGCGGTCGCCGTCCACACCCGCAGGGCCCCGGACCCGGAGGGGACGTTCCTGGCGCTGCGCGAGCCGCTGGCGAAGCTGGCCGCCGAGAGCGGCATGCTCGTCGAGCCGGGGCGGCTGGTGCTGGAGCTGCGCCCCTCGGGCATGGACAAGGGGCACGCGCTCGGAGTGTTCCTCGCCGAGCGTTTCGCACGGTCCGTGCTGTTCGCCGGGGACGACCTCGGCGACCTCGCGGCGTTCGAGGCGGTACGGCTGTCCGGGCTGCCCGGCGTGACGGTGTGCAGCGCCTCCACGGAGGTCACCGCGCTCGCCGAGCGCGCGGACCTCGTCGTCGACGGCCCGGCCGGGGTCGCGGCGCTGCTGTCGGCGCTCGCCGACGCGGTGGACGAGCGGAGCCCGGGCGGGAGCTGATCAGGGTCGGGTGACCACGGTGGACGAGAGGGGCACGCGCGGGAACTGATCAGGGCCGGGCGGCGCTCATGGACGACAGGAGCCCGCGCGGGGCCGGCCCAGGCTCTCAGGCGGGGGCAGGCGCGGGAGGCCGGGAGCTGAGGGCGATGCCGGCGATGGCGAGGGCTATCAGCAGCGGGACCATGAGGAACGCCGTGCGCGTGCCGAAGCCGTCGGCGATGGCGCCCAGCGCGAACGGCCCGATGCCGACCGCGACCCCGGACCAGATGGAGGCCGCCGCGCTCGCCTTGTCGGCCCGTCCGGCGGCCATGGCGAGGACCCTGGCGAGGCCCAGCGGGAACTGCACCGCGACGCCGAGCCCGCTCAGGACCAGGCCCGCGTACGAGAGCACCGGATGGGCGCTGAACCAGAAGACCGACCAGCCCGTCAGGGTCACCACCAGCGCGCCGGCCAGCATGGGCGTCGGGTCAAGGCGGAGGGCCAGCCGCCCTGCGGCGAACCTGCCCACGGCGATGCCGGCGGTGAACGCGGTGAGCCCGGTCGCCGCGACGGCCGCGGTCATGCCCGTCTGGTCGGCCAGCAGCTTCGCGGCCCAGACGTTGAAGAGGAACTCCATGGCCACCAGGCAGAACAGCACCCCGCAGGCGACGTGGAAGCGCCAGCCGTACGGGGCTCTCACGGCATGTGTGACGCCGTCCTCCGCGTGGTCACCGGCCGGCGGGAGGGCCGGCACCCACACCCTGCCCATGAACGCGAGCAGGAGCAGCGCCGCGATCGGGGTGACGAGGATGCCGGCCCGCCAGCCGAGCGGGGAGTCGGCGAGCACGCTGACGAGGTAGGACACGCCGATGCCGACGGTGACGCCGACCGCGTTGGCCTCGTTGATGGCCGCGGGTCCGGCCGCCCGGTGGTGGTCGTTCAGCACCGACATGCCCACGTAGAGGCTGATGGAGCCGCCGCCGCTCGCCAGGCCGAACCCGAGCAGGGTGACGGGCAGCGCCGTGGTGACCGCGACCAGCGCGACGCCGCAGGCCATCGCGGCCACGCCGAGCCAGGTCGTGCGGCGCCGGCCGATCTTGGAGGTCAGATGCGGTATGGCGATGCCGCAGATGATGCTCCCGACGGCCATGGAGGTGCCGTGCAGCCCCGCGACGGCCTGGGACACGCCCTGGTCGATGCGGAGCAGCGGGAGCGCGGCGGAGAGCCCGTACAGGTAGGTGCAGAAGATCGCGAGCTGGAGGTAGATGAGCCAGGTCGGGCGGTCCCTGGTGAGCCTGGCGCGCGGTCGTGCGGACATGGTCGAGCTCACAGATCCCCCGTGCCTAGGAGCACTCGAACGGTCAGAACGTATCACCGCCCCCATATCAGTGGAATGTGGCTCTACGGCGAGTAACCCCGTATTTGGGACGGTCGGGGTCAGCGTTCGAGGGCGGCCAGTTGGTCGGCGAACCACCGGCTCGGGGGGAGCGCCGTCGCGGCGGCGCGCAGCCGGGTGCCCCGGTCCGCGCGCTCCTCCTCGGGAAGGACCAGCGCTTCGTGCAGGGCGTTCGCCGTGCCCGAGACGTCGTACGGATTGACCAGCAGAGCGTCGCCGCCGAGCTCGGCCGCGGCGCCCGCCTCCCTGGAAAGCACCAGCGCGCAGTGGGGAGCGAGGATCGGGCCCTCCTTGGCGACGAGGTTCATGCCGTCGCGGATGGGGTTCACCAGCAGCACGTCGGCCATGCGGTAGGCGGCGAGGGAGCGGGCGTAGTCGTCGTCCACATTGAGGATCACGGGATCCCAGTCCTCGCCGCCGAACAGGTCCTCGATCTCCTTCGCGCAGCGCTGCACGGCGGCGGTGTACTCGCGGTACTCGGGCAGGTCGTGCCGCGAGGGGTAGGCGAAGGCGAGGTGGACGACCTTGCCGTGCCACTCGGGATGGTCGGTCAGGAACTGCTTGTAGGCCGACAGGCCGCGCACGATGTTCTTCGACAGCTCGGTCCTGTCGATCCGCACTATGAGCTTGCGGTCGCCCACCCGCTCGCGCAGGGCGGTCATGTGCGACTCGACATCGGGCTCCAGGGCACGGGCCCAGAGCGCGTCGCCGTCGACACCGAGGGCGTGTACGCCGATGCGCGTCGTCCGGCCCTCGTAGGTGACGGTGCGTTCGACGCGGTCGACCCGGGCGCCGAGCAGGGTCTCGCAGCAGTCCATGAACGCCGAGGCCCAGCGGGCGGCGAGGAAGCCGGCGTGGTCGGCGCCGAGGATGCCCGACAGCAGCTCGGCGGAGATGTCGTCGGGCAGCAGCGAGAAGTACTCCGGAGGCGCCCACGGGGTGTGGGAGAAGTGGGCGATGCGCAGGTCGGGCCGTTCGACCCGGAGCATCGCCGGGGCGAGGGTGAGGTGGTAGTCCTGGATCATCACCCGGGCGCCGTGCGCGGCCTCCTCGGCCAGGGCGAGGGCGAACGCGGCGTTGTAGTCCTGGTAGGACTCCCACTCTCTGCGGAACCGCATGTCGAACTGCGGCGAGTTCGGGATGTCGTACAGCAGGTGGTTGACGAACCACAGCGTGGAGTTCGCCACGGCGTTGTAGGCGCGGTGGAACGTCGCGGGCGGGATGTCCAGCATGCGCACGGGCCCGGTGTCGTAGCCCGCCTGGTCGAGGCGCCCGCTCGGAGCGAGCCGTACGGCGCTGCGGTCGCCGTCGGAGAGGGCGGCGCACACCCACAGCACGTTCGTGTCCTTGGCGACCTCCGAGAGGCCGGAGACCATGCCGCCTCCGCCCCGGCGCATGGTCAGCGCACCGTCGTCGGCCAGCGTGAACGACACCGGGCCCCTGTTGGAGGCCAGCAGAACAGTGTTCATCTGCCCATCACCACTCCTCGTCCGCCAGGTGGCGGTCGTCCCTCGCCGTTCATCTCCGCTGTGATGCGCACTCGGCCGCAGATTAAATGAATTTAACGCTCCCAATAAGATGGGCTGATGGTCTGGTCGAGGCAAAGTGGAGACGGTCGAGGGGAGCTCCGGCATGGCGCTTGACGAGACGACCGAAGAGCTGGCCCGCGCCGCCGCCCAAGGTGATCACCGCTCCCTCGGAGAGCTCCTCCGCCGCATCGAGCCCGACGTGCTCCGCCACTGCGCGAGGCTCCTGCCCTACCACCAGGACGCGGAGGAGGCTAGCCAGGATACGTTGCTGGCCGTCGCCCGCAACATCGGAAGGTTCGAAGGGCGGGCACGTTTTTCCACCTGGTTGCACATCGTCACCGCCAACTGCGCGCGCACGACCTATCGCACGCTGAAGCGCCGGGGCGCCGAGCAGACTTCCGAGGACCTTCCCGACATGCGGGCCGACCCGCGCCGGGTGAGCGTCATCGCGGGCTCGCGGCTCGACCTGCTCGACGCCATGGAGGCGCTGGAGGCGGACAAGCCCGAGCTGGCCCAGGCGCTCGTGCTGCGCGACATCTGCCAGCTCGACTACAACGAGGTCGCCGAGCAGCTCGGCATCCCTCTCGGCACCGCCAAGTCGCGCATCCACCAGGCACGCAAATACGTGCAGGCGGCCCTCGGCGACGCCTACAGGTGAGCCCGCGATCCCACCGCGCGGTCACTCCGGCCGCGCGTCGGTGATACGCGGTCGTCTCGCTTGGTGAGACAACTCGCCGAACCCGCTGGCGGGCAAGGTACAGTTCTTTTGTCCTGCCTGAAACATCGGCGGGATCACAACTTCATATTGCTCATCCAGAGGGGTGGAGGGACCGGCCCTGCGAAGCCCCGGCAACCCTCCCGGCTGTGGTCACACGCGTCTCCGAACGACGCGGCATCCGACCAACTGAGACCAGCCGGGACAGGTGCCAATTCCGGCCCGTGATCAAGGTGGTCCGGGCGAAGATGAGGGAAAGGCCTCGCTTCATGGCGCTCGCAACAGCTGAGACAACGACCACACTCGACTTCGGCCCCGCCGTCGCGCTCTCCTGCCGCGAATGTGGCACTCGCTACGACCTCGGACCGATCTTCGCCTGTATCGAGTGTTTCGGGCCACTCGAAGTGGCCTACACCTGGGACACCCCCGAGGCCGGCCGCGCCGCGTCGGTGACCCGCCGGGAGATCGAGTCCGGCCCGCAGAACATCTGGCGCTACCGCTCGCTCCTCCCGGTGCCCGCCGACGTCATCTCCAAGCCCAACCTCGCGCCCGGCTGGACCAAGCTGGTCAAGGCCGACAACCTGGCCCGTGAGCTGGGGATCCGGAGCCTGCACGTCAAGGACGACTCCGGGAACCCGACCCACTCCTTCAAGGACCGGGTCGTCGCGATCGCCCTTGAGGCGGCGCGCAACTTCGGCTTCCACACCCTGTCGTGCTCCTCCACGGGCAACCTCGCGGGCGCCGTCGGCGCCGCCGCGGCCCGCGCGGGGCTCGACTCCTGCGTGTTCATCCCGTCGAACCTCGAAGAGGCCAAGATCATCATGGCCTCGGTGTACGGCGGGCGCCTGGTGGGCATCGAGGGCACCTACGACGAGGTCAACCGCTTCTGCTCGGAGCTCATCGGCGACCCGCTGGGCGACAAGTGGGGCTTCGTCAACGTGAACCTCCGTCCCTACTACGGGGAGGGCTCCAAGACCCTGGCGTACGAGATCGCCGAGCAGCTGGGCTGGCGGATCCCCGACCAGATCATCGTGCCGGTGGCCTCGGGCTCGCAGCTCACGAAGATCGACAAGGGCTTCAAGGAACTGATCAAGCTGGGGCTCGTCGAGGACAGGCCTTACAAGATCTTTGGGGCGCAGGCCGCGGGGTGCTCGCCGGTGTCGTCCGCCTTCAAGGCCGGTCTCGACATCGTCCAGCCGGTCAAGCCGGACACCATCGCCAAGTCGCTCGCCATCGGCAACCCCGCCGACGGGCCGTACGTCCTGGACATCGCCCGCCGTACGGGCGGAGCGGTCGAGGACGTCACGGACGCCGAGGTCGTGGACGCGATCCACCTGCTGGCCCGCACCGAGGGCATCTTCGGTGAGACCGCCGGCGGCGTCACCGTGGGAGTGCTCCGCAAACTGGTCCAGAACGGCCTCCTGGACCCGGAGGCCGAGACGGTGGTGCTCAACACTGGGGACGGCCTGAAGACCCTCGACGCGGTCTCCGCCAAGGCCCGGCCCACCGCCGTCATCCGGCCCTCGCTCGACGCATTCCGCACGGCTATCGCCGATAACTCCTGAAAGGTCGCGATAAATGAGCGTTTCTGTGCGGATTCCGACGATTCTCCGTACGTACACCGACGGTGCCGCGGAGGTGAACGGTGAAGGCGCGACACTTCGCGAGGTGTTGCAGAAGCTGGAGACCGACTTCCCCGGAATCGGTGCCCGAATTCTGGACGAAACGGGCAAGATTCGCCGTTTTGTCAACGTGTATGTCGGAGAAGAGGACGTCCGTTTTGTAGACGGACTCGACACCGTCACGCCGGACGGGGCGCAGATCTCGGTGATCCCCGCGGTCGCCGGAGGCTGACCCTCGGGTACTCCCAACGCCCACGCGTCCCTGGGACGGGTGGGCGTTGGCATGTCCAGGGGGCCTGGAACGGCCTGACTATCATAATAGAAGTTCTTACCTGGCCCTTCTGTGTAGTTTAATTATCAACTAACGCACCAGAGCGGGAAAAAGTAGCGTCCCGCTTACAGCGAACGTCAAGAAGTAGTTTGGTGTTTGACACTGTTGCGCCAAGCCTTGCCACAGGTATGGTCGAGAACGATCGACGTGGCCGAGGAGTTCGCATGCGTCTCGGTTCCGAAGGTCACGGGCCTCGCGGAGGAGTGGGTGGGGTCCGGAGCCCAGCAAGAGGAGTCGGAAAGTGGCGCAGGGCACCGTCAAATGGTTTAACGCGGACAAGGGCTACGGCTTCATCGCGGTAGACGGTGGTAAGGACGTGTTTGTCCACTACTCAGCGATCATGTCCGAGGGATACCGGTCCCTTGAGCAGGGTCAGCGGGTGGAGTTCGAGATCACACAGGGCCAGAAGGGTCCACAGGCGGAGTCCGTGCGGACTGTGTGACGACACCGGCGCTGTCCGGTCGTCGACGAAGATCCACTGGTCTCTCTCAGTCAGTAGCTGGAAGGTTCGGTTCGTCGTGCATCAGGACGGGCCGAGCCTTCCGTCATGTCCGTGCTCTCCCGCACGTGAGGTCAGGTCCAATATTCGGCATACGGTCAGAGAAATCCTTGTGCCGCCCAGGTCATAGGGGTTGTCGCTTGCACTCGGCAGGGTAGAGTGCTAAACAGTTCGTTGGCACTCTCCTGGGGAGAGTGACAAACCTGGATCGAGGCGATGGGGCCTGGCGGTTCACGGCGACAGGTGTCGTGAATTCGCGGGTCTACATGCCGTCGCGGGCGTCGGCTCGATCCGCTGCAAGCCACCCTGTATCTGGGAGGTCTAGCCGTATGGCAGCCAAGATGATCGCGTTTAACGAGGACGCCCGGCGCGGTCTCGAGCGCGGTATGAACCAGCTCGCCGATGCCGTCAAGGTGACCTTGGGTCCCAAGGGCCGCAACGTCGTGCTGGAGAAGAAGTGGGGCGCTCCCACGATCACCAACGACGGCGTCTCGATCGCCAAGGAGATCGAGCTTGAGGACCCGTGGGAGAAGATCGGGGCCGAGCTCGTCAAGGAGGTCGCGAAGAAGACCGACGACGTCGCGGGTGACGGCACCACCACCGCCACCGTGCTCGCCCAGGCGCTGGTGCGCGAGGGCCTGCGCAACGTCGCCGCCGGCGCCAACCCGATGTCCCTGAAGAAGGGCATCGAGGCCGCCGTCGAGCGCGTCAGCGAGGAGCTCTCCAAGCTCGCGAAGGACGTGGAGACCAAGGAGCAGATCGCTTCGACCGCCTCCATCTCCGCCGGCGACACGCAGATCGGCGAGATGATCGCCGAGGCGATGGACAAGGTCGGCAAGGAAGGCGTCATCACCGTCGAGGAGAGCAACGCCTTCGGCCTGGAGCTTGAGCTCACCGAGGGTATGCGCTTCGACAAGGGCTACATCTCCGGTTACTTCGTGACCGACCCGGAGCGGATGGAGGCCGTCCTCGACGACCCCTACATCCTCATCGTCAACTCCAAGGTGTCGGCCAACAAGGACCTGCTCCCGCTGCTCGACAAGGTCGTGCAGGCCGGCAAGCCGCTCGTGATCATCGCTGAGGACGTCGAGGGCGAGGCCCTGGCCACCCTGGTCGTCAACAAGATCCGCGGCCTGTTCAAGTCCGTGGCCGTCAAGGCCCCCGGCTTCGGCGACCGCCGCAAGGCCATGCTGGGTGACATCTCCATCCTCACCGGTGGCCAGGTCATCAGCGAGGACGTGGGCCTCAAGCTTGAGACCGCCACGCTCGACCTGCTCGGCCGCGCGCGCCAGGTCATCATCACCAAGGACGAGACCACCATCGTCGACGGCGCCGGTGACCCCGAGCAGATCTCCGGCCGGGTCAACCAGATCCGCGCCGAGATCGAGAACACCGACTCCGACTACGACCGCGAGAAGCTCCAGGAGCGCCTCGCCAAGCTGGCCGGCGGCGTCGCCGTCATCAAGGCCGGCGCGGCGACCGAGGTCGAGCTCAAGGAGCGCAAGCACCGCATCGAGGACGCCGTTCGCAACGCGAAGGCGGCCGTCGAGGAGGGCATCGTGCCCGGCGGTGGCGTGGCTCTGCTGCAGGCGGGCGCCAAGGCGTTCGACAAGCTGGAGCTCTTCAACGACGAGGCCACCGGTGCCGCGATCGTCCGCAAGGCGCTCGAGGAGCCGCTGAAGCAGATCGCCGTGAACGCCGGCCTCGAAGGCGGCGTCGTGGTCGAGCGCGTCCGCAACCTCGAGGTGGGCATCGGCCTCAACGCGGCGACCGGCGAGTATGTCAACATGCTCGAGGCGGGCATCATCGACCCCGCCAAGGTCACCCGCTCGGCGCTGCAGAACGCCGCGTCCATCGCGGCCCTGTTCCTCACCACCGAGGCGGTCATCGCCGAGAAGCCCGAGAAGACCCCGGCCGCTCCCGCCATGCCCGGCGGCGGCGACATGGACTTCTGAGCCTCCGGCTCGCAAGTCACCAAAAGGGCCATCCCCGGATCCACCGGGGGTGGCCCTTTGGCGTCACGTATCTCCGAGGAGTGGCGCTACGACCTTCCGCTCGGCGGCTGCGCGCCGGACTGAAAAAGGGGTCGTCAGGCCACGCCGTAGGCGCCGATGCCGTTCTCCAGCAGGTCGAAGGCGAGCCGCGCCTGGGCGCGCACGTCCCTGACGACGTCGTCGTGGCTCTCTCCGGCCATCTTGCGCCTTATGCCGTCCGCCGCGAGCCGGCGGATGGCCGCGCAGACCTGGGCGGCGACGAGGCCGGGCCTGAGGTCGTCCTCGTCCGCGTCGGTCTCCTCCGCCAGGGTCTCGGCGAGGTGCTCCTCCCGGCGTTCGGCCAGCTCCCGCATGCGGGACATGAGCGATGGGCTCTCGTTGATCAGACGGACGACCACTTCGGCCCCGTCGTTCAGCCCGCTGCGCCAGTCGCCCTCGTCGAGCGCCTCGAAGAAGTCCCGGCGCAGCGCGGCGATCACGGACTCGCCCGCCCGCCGCTCGCGGACCACCCGGCTCGGCTCGTCCACGAAGCTGTCCTGGCGGTCGAGGAAGAGGTCCTCCTTGGTCCTGAAGTAGTTGAAAACCGTGTTGACGGAGACGTCGGCCACCCGCGCGACCTCCGCCACGGTCACGTTCTCGAACCCTCGAGTCATGAACAGGCCCATGGCCATGTCGGCGATGTGCTGCCGCGTCTCCCGCTTCTTGCGTTCACGCAGGCCGAGCTGTTCTCCCATGTCCTCGATCCTAGAGAGGAAAATTGGAGCGACACCACGGATGGTGCCACTCCATCGCCATCCGTGCTCTACGCGGGACCCTCCAGGATCGGCGCACACGTTGAGGCTCGCCATCTAGCATGTCCCACTACGTGGCACACCGTGGGACGTAGTCGCATGATGTGTCCATGACCTACCCGGCGCCCGAGCTACCAGAGATCAATCAGCGTGATCTGAAGAATCGTGCCAGCGAGATCATGGACGCCATAGAGCACGGCGAATCCTTCACTCTCATGCGCAACGGGCGCCAGATCGCCACCGTCACGCCCATCGGCCGCCGGCGAACATTCGTCCCTCGGGAACGTGTCGATGTCGTGTTCGCCGGAGCTCCTGCGATCGACGACAAGAAGTTCCGGGAGGATGTCCGCGCCATATTCGACGATGTGAATGACGACCCCTACGATCGCGCCCGCCGTCAAGGGCGTTCCCCGGCGGCGGCGGGGGAGGAGCTCTCGTGACGGTCGCGACACGGAGGGCTCCTCGACACCGACATCCTCATCCTCATGGAAGGTCTCGACCAGGGTGAGCTGCCACTAGAGCAGGCCATCAGCGCCATAACCCTGGCGGAACTCTCAGCAGGCCCGCTCGCCACCGGCGATCCACAAGAACAAGCCGGTCGCCAGGACATTCTCACCCGCGCTGAGTCGGAGTTCGAACCGATCCCTTTCGATACAACAGCCGCACGAGCTTTCGGCAGAGTGTACGCGGCTGTTCTCGCGGCGGGTCGAAACCCACGGCGAAACACCGCTGATCTGCTGATCGCGTCGATCGCGGTCGCCAACCGGCTGCCGCTGTACACCGTCAATCCTGATGACTTCAAAGGGCTGGAGCACCTGGTTCGCGTAGAACCGGTCACCCATCCCCAAGATCGTCCACACAGCGTCAGGTAGCGATTCGTGAGGTCGCCGCCGGAGGTCGTTTTGGCTCTTCGGGATGGCCATCGCGCACCCTGGGGGGCGACGCGGGTGTCAGGCGCGCCGAGGCCCGAAGGGCTTGACCCACCGCCCCCACTCCTCTTGGCGTACGTAACCCGCGGCGGTCCAGGCGTGGTGGGCGAGGGTGTTGTCGTGGAGGACCATGGCGTCGGCCCGCATCCCGCCGTGCTCCACGAAGCGTCTCTCGGCCGCGTCGAGCAGCATGCGGGAGATGCCCCTGCGGCGGTGCGCGGGATCGACGGCCAGCCGGTAGAGATGGCAGCGCCACCCGTCCCACCCGGCGATCAGTGTGCCCACCATCCGCCCGCCCACCTCGGCGACCAGCAACGCCTCCGGATCCCGCTCGATCAGCCGGCGCACGCTCTCAGCGCTGTCATGCCGATCGGTCCCTTCAGCGGCTACGAGCCAGAAGGCGAGCACCGCCTCGACGTCCTCGGCCATGCCGTTCCGTACGGCAAGTCCCGTTTCCGCTGCTTTGGTCATGAACGTCAACGTAGCAAGGCATGGTCGCCGGCAACGCTTGAGCGCTGGTCAGCGAAACTCGCCAGCAGGCCGCGGGTCGAGTTGAACGTCCTTCGGATTCAGTAGCTCTGTATTGGTCGGGCAACGTCAGATAGGCACCGCGAACTCGTCGGCCAGGTGTACTGAAGCGAGGACCACAGATCTTCTCGGTTCAGCCAAGGTGGTCGTTCTTGACACTACTGATGAATGCCAGCCACTCGCTGTGGCCGAGGCGCAGCATTGGTGCGCTTGGGTTCTTGCTGTCCCGTACGGCCCGATCGCCGCCTGGAAGGTTCGCTACCTCGACGCAGTTGTCGTCCGTGCCGCTGTAAGTGCTCTTGTGCCAGGCGAGCTTCCCTAGGTCCACGGTTCTCGTTCACCTCGTCTGTCGATCCATCATGGCGATCATGTACTTGGTCGACTCGTCCGGCGAAAGCGCCGACGTCGATACGTGGGTGAGAATCAGGCTATACCGCTGATACTCCTCTGGTTGTTCCCGCCAGAGACTATCCGTCGCGGTTGCCATGTAGACCAGGCTGGGATCGCCGGGAAAGTCCAGAATGACGAAGGGGCCGGCGGTCAGCGCCGAGTGAGCACCGACCGCGTTGGGGACGACTTGGATGGTGATGTTCGAGCGGGCCGCCATCTCGACGAGATGGCCAAGCTGGGCACGCATCACTGCCTGCCCACCTATCACCTTGAGCAGTGCGGCCTCGTCGATGAGCGCGACGAGAGAGGGCGGGTCCTCTCGGTCGAGGATCTTCTGGCGAGCGCTTCTGGCCTCTACGTGCCGGTCGACGACAGCGCTGTCGAGGACTTGACCGCCACGGAAGATCGCCGCAGTGTACGCCGGTATCTGAAGCAAGCCCGGGATCAGAACCGCTTCGTACGTTCGGATGACTGAGGCACCCGCCTCGAAGGCAGGCAGGTTGCTGCGAAACACATCCTTGTAGTCCGCCCACCAACCCCGTTGGCGTGACTCTCGGGCAAGGGAGAGAAGGGCCTCGCGTTATTAGGGTGCGTTGGAATGCCGCGCGGCCGGCGATGCCGCTTGGTTGCCGATGGTGCGGTCATCCGCCCTACGCCCACGATGCCGCGAGCCTGCCGCACCGCGCTCACCACATGTGGGAACAGCCGACGTCCGCCCAGGCTCACGCCCGGATGGCGGTACGACGGCGTCTGGCATCGGGCCGTCCGATGCCTTTGGGCGCGCTACCGACGCCCGAGTCGCGTACGACTTCGCATGGGCGTCACAGGCGAGGGGAGCAGGTCGTAACCACGGTGTACCGGCCTCGACGACAATCGGGCTCGCTCTTCTCGTTCGGTGAGCGGCGGTTAAACCGAGAAGGGGCCGCGGCGTGAGCGGGCGTGGACCGAAGGGACGCCACCGACAAGGGGCACCCCTCACGGACGTCCACCGAAGGAGATGGGACGTTGCAGAGAAGGCCTCCGCCGAGCATATGGACCAGATGGAGCCCGCATGGGCCGTCTGGTACGGAGTCGGCGGGCGTCGCTTCTCTGCCATCGCCTCCTGGGCGGTCCTCCAGCCGTTGATCGTGGAGGCACGCACCGCCGCGGAACTGTACGACCTGATGCGCGAGACGGAGGAGACGATGCTGCCTCGCAGCCAGAGCACCCCTTCGCCGCGTACACCTCGGACGCCTGCACGCACCCCTCTCCAAGGAGTCGCAATGATCGGAACGCCGGATGGTCTCCGTACCGTGGCGTGGGACCTCCCCTCTGATCTCGCGCTCGTCGGCCAGGCCCGGCACATGGTGAACGACACTCTGGACAGATGGGGGTTGGGCACCCTCGCTGACGATGTCGTGCTGGTCGTGGGTGATCTCGTGAGTCCTGAAAATACACTACTTATATGGACATCACCCCGAAAGCGACCAGCGGCAAGCGACTCCGGTACGGCGGCAATGTGCGTATCTCCGAAGACCCGGAGGTGTTGGACGAGAAGACCGGGCAGATACGCCGCTTAGAACGAGGGATCACCCGTCAGAAAGAAGACGTTGCAGCGCTCGCGGAACGTCTGGGCGGAGAGATCAGCGTTTGGTATGAGGAGAACGACACCAGCGCGTTCAAGAAGAGGCGCATTCGCCTGCCCGATGGCCGCAGCGTGTGGCGGGTGATCCGGCCGGAGTTTCGGCGGATGCTCGCCGACTACGAAGACGGCAAGATCGACGGGATCATCTTCTACGATCTGGACCGGTTGACCCGGCAGAACCGTGACCTTGAGGACTTGATCGATCTGGTCGAGTTCTTCAAACGGCCGGTGGAGTCGGTCACCGGTCAGCTTGATCTACGGACTTCCGGTGGCCGGACCATGGCGCGGGTGTTGGTGGCCATGGCGAACAAGTCCAGTGAGGACACCGCACGCCGGGTAGCGCGTGCCCGGTTACAACAGGCCCAGGACGGCCAGGGGCGCAAGTTCGGGGGATATCGACGCCCGTTCGGCTACGACCGGGAGGGCGACCTGATCGAGGCCGAGGCGGAGTTGCTCCGCGCTGCCCTACGCCGGTTCTTGGCCGGCGAGTCCTGGACACAGTTGGTCAACTTCTTCCAGGCGTCCGGGATCTCACCGGTCGTGTCCCGCACGTGGTCGATCACCAGCGTGAAACAGAATCTCCTGTCCCCGTCCAACGCCGGGCTATCGGTCTACAACGGGACATTGCGCAAGGAGAACCAGGAAGGACAGCGACGGAGCCGTTTCGCTGACATCGAGGGCACGGTGTTGAAAGACGCCGCCGGAGAGTACGTGATCGGTCCGTGGGAGCCGATCATCTCGGTTGCCCAGTGGGAACAGGCCATCGCCGAGCAGAACCGCCGCCTGGAGGGACAGACGTTCACCGGCAAGGGGACCAGGAAGCATCTCCTGTCGGGACTGTTGCGGTGCGGCTTGATCCGCGAGGACGGATCGGTGTGCAACCGGACGCTGATCGGGACGGTTCGCAAGTACAACTCTGGAAAGACGGCCGTCGCCTACCGGTGCCCGGCCAAGGTGCTGGGCGGTTGCGGATGCGTGCAGCGCAACGGGGCCAAGATGGATGCATTGGCCGAGGACCTGTTGTTCGCTCACATCACCGCCAACGCCCCCGCCATCACCCAGCCCGACAGCGACGGCCAGGCCGAGCAGGACCCCGAGGCCGAGGCGCTCGCTGATGTGCGCCGCCGTCTGGCCACGATGCGCCAGCAGTACGCCACAGGCGCGGTCAGCGATGAGACGTTCTTCTCAACGGTGCCAACGCTGGAGGCCCGAGAGAAGAAACTCAAAGCCGCCGTGAAGAAGAAGGAGCAGGCCCGCAGCGGAGACGCCTTGCTACGGCGTTCCCCAGAGCAGATCCGGCGCGAGTGGGAGCAGGCCAGCACATCAGGCAAGCGCGCCATTCTGGGCCAGTACTTGCAAGCCATCATCGTTGGTCCATCGACCACGCGCGGACCGGTTTTCGATTACTCCACGGTCCGGCCGGTCTGGAAAAGCTTCGGTTAGCAGCAGGAAAGGCGTGTGCCCCGGTCACGAGCTGATGACCGGGGCACACGCGGGTCTGGGCTAGATGCCGTACTGCCCATCAGGCGGATTCAAGATCGTGAGCGTGTCGGCCCATTGCTTGTCGGTGATCTTCGGGGCACGTGCCACGTGATAGGCGATCCACTCGTCACGGGTCATCTCAGGAGACGGCCGTTGCTCCGGCACGTCCGCGACATGGGGCAGTGGTAAAGGTACGTCGTCGTCAGGTTTGATCATCCGGCCCCCCCGTTGATCATCCACTGTGGGCACTCACTCGCCGTAGCGGGTTTCGCAGCACAGTTGATCTTTGTCATAGCCACCCGCCTCCCTGCCCACTCGCCGTGATGATCTTGCTACTGTGGTGCGCCCGTGTTCGGCCCGCCCACCCGCCCATGCCCGCGCCGGCCAGGGTCTGGCGAGTCCCTCTCCGACGTGCGCCAACAGTCAAAAGCCCACCGATTGTCGGAGCCTCCGGCACTGTCCCGCCTGATGCGACCCTCACCGCACGGCCTACGCGCCGACACGCGCTCACTGCTCTGTCCCATCGGGCATCTGCGGCTGTTGCCGTGCTTCCCGTTCCGCCGAGATGGCCCGCGCCGTGGACACGCGTTGCCGGATCTGCTCGGCCATGATCGCCTCACCCGGCGTGTACCCCGATCCGGCGAAGCGCCAGTGCCCCATCACCAGCGTCGTGTCATCCCCCGGAGCAGGCAGGCCCAGCCGAGCCCGCGCCTCTTGCGCCCGATGATCGCCCCGCGCCCCGCGAAGATCGCCCAGCGTGGTCGAGTAATGGCGGCTCTTGGTCGAAAAGTGCCCCCGGAACCCGAGCATGTGCGCCCACGGCCGCAGCCGCAGATCGGCGAACTCCCGCCGCGCCCCCAACTCCCAGCACGTGCGGATCATCCGCCGGGCATGCTCGGTCACCGGTAACAGGTCCAGGTGAAGCCCCGGCTTCAGCCCCGTGCCAGCGCACCGCCCGCACACCCCGCGCAGCTTCCCGGTACGCCCCGACCCTTTACACGGCCCGCACGACAGCCGGTAGTCCACCGTCCCCGACGCCTCCGCGCCCTTGGTCGCGTACTTGGCGATGTAACCCGCCACCGCCGTCTCGTTCACCCCCTCCAACGTCGTGCCCAGGATGATCGGCCGGATATCGAGCTGATCACCCCACCCCAGCCGCCGCACCCCGAGCCCGCTTTCCGGGGTGTCCAGCTCCACCCCCGACGCCGCCGCCGGGATCGCCGCGACCAGCAGCCGCACATCAGCCCAGTCCGGCGGAGGCTCGCCAGCCCCGTCCGGGCCATCCAGCCGGATCACCGCGTGAAAGTGCACCAGGCCCCGCCGCTGGTATTCGGCAACCTTGGCGAAGCTCACCCGGACCTGACTGTTGAACGCGCGTCGGCTCATGCCCGCCAACGCGGCGAGTTCCTGACGCATCGCCAGAGTGAACCGGTGCCACAGCACCCCCGCATGCGACTGCCACAGCACCGCCCCGGCATAGTCGTAACACTCCGCGCACAGCGGTTGGCCGAGCCGTTCGTCTCGCGGGTCGTGCGCCTCGTGGCAGCCGACCGGGCGGCCGTGCTCACACACCTTGTCGCGGGCACGTGGACGGCACGCCCGCACCCGCCCGTTCTTCTCCCGCCGGGTATGCACCGGCCCGAACGATGGAGCGGTGAGCGTGGCGAACACCCGAGGATGCGCGCTCACACTGCCGGGCACGCCCTTACCCCCCGACAGGCCCGCCCGGATGAGCTGGAAGGTATCAGCCCGGTAGACCTCCGAACACGACAGGCAGACCGACGAGCGCCGGTTGCCGCAGGCGACCAGCAGATACCCCGAAGGTTCGGCCGACGTGTCGTAGGTGTGCAGCACCTCACCGGTTGCCGAGTCCAGCACCATCGACTCCCCGGCCAGATGGATCGGATTCGCACACCCGCCCGTCGCGGCCACCATCGACCGCCACCGCTCAAACCCCGGATCGTTGACCACCGAAACGAGTTCGGCCATCCACTCCGGTACTCCCTGCCGTCCCTGTCGCTCCGCGTTGTCGCTGATCTGTTCTCCCTTGCTCATGACCAACCACCTCCCACCACTCGTCACCACAACCTGTAGTACATCCTGGCCGACATCGACAGTCTATGCAACCTGTAGTACAAGTAGTAGGACGGATGATGCGAGGGGAAGGTTCCCATGGAGACCGAAGACAGGACCGAAGACAAAGACGTCCGGTGGCGCGTGATCGCCGCCGAGCTACGCGCCGCCATCCTGGACGGCCGATACCCGCCCGGCGGCCCGTTGCCGAGCGAGCCGGAACTGACTCGCAAGCACGGGGTGTCTCGCCCCACCGTTCGCAAGGCCATCGACACCCTTGTGACCGAAGGGCTGATCTACGTCATGCGCGGCCGAGGATCATTCGTCCGGCCCGCCCCCGAACGTGAGGTGATCCTGATCACCAACCAGGACCGGCCCGACCTCGCCTGCCCCGCCTACCACCCCGAGATCAGACCATTCGGCAAAGTCGGATGGGAAACCTTCCACCGCGACGCCCAGCGCGACGGGGGCCCCCTGCCCTACGACGACCACAAGATCGCAGCCAACCGCGACATCGCGATCATGCTAGGCGTCCGCAACGGGCACCCCGTCATCCACCGACACGCCACATGGAGCCAGGGCTACTCACCCCGCTTCGAGATCAACAGCTACACCAACGCCGACCTCGTACCCGACTGGGACGACCAGAAGCGCTACCACCAGTACCGCAAGCGGACCAAGCTCTTCTACGAGCAGCTTCAACGCGACAAAGGCCCGCTCCGATGGGTCACCCTCACCACCGCCCGCATCGCCTACGAAGACGAACGAACCGCACTCGGCATGGACTACGCCGAAGCCATCCTGATCATCCGCCGCACCATGACCGACGACCAAGGCCACCCGCTAGAGGTCACCGAAGTCAAAGCAGCCGCCAACCGATACGAGATCGCCCACGGCGCAGAAATAGCCGACGACCCCAACGCCCTGTTCACCCCCGAGGAGCTGGCCGAGGAAGGCATAGCACTGGTCATATAACGGCTCAAAGTTTCTTTACTGGTTCAAGGCGGCAGCGCTCCGCGCCGCCGCACCCGGCCCTGTCGCCCTGCCGCTCGCCGGGCGTGCGGCCTGGGGGCCGGTCCCGGCGGCGGCAGCTCCGGGCCGCACCGCCGCACCGGCCGCCCGCCGCACCAACCGAACCCGCCGCACCCCGGAGCACTGCCACCCACGCCATTCACCGAGCCAACAACGCTCAAGATCGTTTGGCAGTCAGCCGCGGACCCCCCAAGATCAACTTTCCGCCGCAGTGGCGCCGGCCGAACTCCCTCACGGTCGCCCCCTACGGGTGCTACGCATTCCGCCGGCCCCACCGCTCCATACCAGCCACCAGCGCGCACCCGCCTCTACCCTGAGTGACTTCCCCCCACCCAAGTTCGGCTCAGCTAACGGTTCGCGAGTGCCCGGCAGTCCACACAGCGAAGCCGAGCTTCCCGCAAAACAGGAAGCCCGGCCCCACGACACGACCGAGAACGGCCGGAACTCGCTAAATTTGTGATCTCACACTCAGCTCAGACTCCCAGCGGCCATCTTCATGACGCTGGACCGGCTGAATCG
>NZ_JBEZFH010000119.1:0-22203 GCF_040649355.1 Sphaerisporangium sp. NPDC049002
CCGACCGCCAGCGCCGTGTCCTCCACCTTCACCCCCAGCGAGGACCTGCCACTGGGGAACGCGGTCGCCACACTGGCCACCCGCACCCCCGAAGACCCGACCGCCCCCACCGCCTCGGCCACCAGATCCGGATACACACACACCGCCGCCACCCCCGGAACCGAGGAATCCCCCGGATCGGGCCGCACCGCCTTGGCACACATCGCCCGCACCTTGCCCGGCGTGTCCGCGCCCTCCAACGTGGTCAGATCGACCATCGAGATGGCCAGATCGATAGCCCGCGCCTTGGCGGTCGTCTTGATCGAACGGGTACCCAGCATCGCGGCACGCTGATCAGCGCCCACGCGATCGACGCCGGGAAGACCATGCAGAAACGCTCGCAGCGCCCTGGAAGACGACGTGACGCCGTCCGGGTCGAAGCGGCCCGCACCCGTGGTGGTGTCGCTCATCTGGATCGTGTCTTTCCCACTCGTGGAAGGGTGGCTGCTCCGCCACCGGGCTTGCGGGGCTGCGCCGTCGAGGCCCGGTCGATGAGCTTGGTGCCAAGGACGATGCGACGGGGGATGTCGTTGTGGTACTCCGAGTCCAACCGGCGAAGGAGCAGCCGCATCGCCAGAACTCCTTGCTCGATCATCGGCCGGTCTATGACGGTGAGCGGTGGCCGGAGCAGAGGGCCGGTGTCCAGGTCGTCGAAACCGATCAGGCTCACCTGCCCCGGTACGTCGACCCGCATGTCGTGGAGGGCCTTGAGGGCGCCGAGGGTCATGAGGTTGTTCGCGGTGAAGACGGCGGTGGGGGGCTCCGGCAGCGACAACAGGGACAAGGCGAGCTGGTAGCCGCTCTGCTCGCGGAAATCGCCGATCAGGTCGTGTTCGGGGGAGACGTCGACGCCCCCGGCCGCGAGCGCTTCCAGGAACCCCTCCCGGCGGCAGCGGCCGGGCGTCGTGTCCGGCGGGCCGCTGATCGCGGCGATCCGGGTGTGGCCGAGCTTGAGCAGGTGCTCGGCCGCCTGCCGGCCTCCGTCGGCGTTGTCGACCAGAACCGCGTCGAAGTGCTCACCGCCCTTCAGATCGCGGTCGATGAACACCAGCGGCACTTCGGCGTCCCTGACGTTCAACGGGCTCCGGTCCCGTTCCGTGGCGGGTGCGAGGATGAGGCCGTCCACCCGGCGCACCATGTCGGCGAGCACGTCGTCCTCTCGCTCGCTGCTCTCGTCGCTGTTGGCGAGCAGGATGCGGTACGACTCCGCCCGGGTGACGGACTCCATCCCCTTGACGACGGCGGCGAAGTAGGGGTTGGTGATGTCCGGGACGACGACCCCGATGGTGTAGGTGCGCCCTGATTTGAGGGACTGCGCCGCGGCACTCGGCGAGTAGCCCAGCTCATCCACGGCCGCCTGGATGGCCTCGGACGAGCGTACCCGCCGGCCACGCAGGAAACGTGAGACGGTCGCGGCGGAAACACCGGCGTGAGCCGCTACGTCATGGATGGTGATCAAGTGCGCTCCCGGTGAAACCGTTGTCACGCAATGGTTGCACTCCTGTCGGTGGCAACGTCAACAGCAAGCAGTCCTCCTGTTGCCGACTTGTTATTCGTCCCGGATCCTCCGAGCTCGGCGCCCGTGGGAGGACGGAATCCCCACCGGCCGGTCCGGATGGCCGCCGATCATGGCCCAGCGAGTGAAATCGATGTCATTACCGGCGTGGCCAGCGGCTTCGGCTCTCGGAGCCCCGTCCCGGCAGTGGACGGACATGTCACGAATTTGTGTCGTTGTGTTACTTCCACTGCCACCCCCTTGACAGCGGATCGACATCAAGGCAATCGTCCTACCTGCAACTATGCGGAGTACCGCCTCATTTCGGGCGGGCATATCTTGCCAAAGGAGTCTCGGTGATCGGTCCTGAAGGACGACGCAGGCGTTGGCGTCTGTCCAACGCCCGGGGGAAACCGTTGTCAGTTTGAGCTCATCACGCGCCGAGACGGCCCCTTCTCACATTCGCCAGCCGGTGCTGTAGCGAGCGCCGCATCGTGCCGGCCTGCCGCACACAGGACGGTTTCGGCCTACCGGCCCGGTCAGGCCAGTGGGCACCGCCGACCGGCACGGGGTTCACGTCCCCTTCGCCAGGTCGTCCGCTCAACCCCCAGAAAGGCTCCTGCCATGCACTCGTCCTTCTCTCGTCGCGCCTTCCTGTCCGGCGTGGGCGGCGTGTCGCTCCTCGCCGCCGGGACCGCGCTGAGCGCCTGCTCATCCTCCTCCACCACCACCTCCGCATCCGGCCCCGCCAAGGTGAACTTCCAGCTCGGATGGGTGGCCAACGTCGAGAACATGGGCCTGTTCATGGCCGACCACGCCGGCTACTTCACAGACGAGCAGCTCGACGTGACGCTGACGCCGGGCGGCCCTTCGGTCGTCGTCGAACCACTCGTGATCAGCGGCAAGGCCATGGTCGGCCTCGACTCCGTCGACACCATCGCCAAGGCGCGCAACGAGGGCGCGGCCCTGAAGATCGTCGCCGCGACCTTGCTGGTCAACCCGACCGCCATCATGTCTCTCGCCTCGGCTCCCGTGAACACGCTCAAGGACCTGGTCGGCAAGCGCCTGGGGGTCCAGCAGAGCGGTGTGGAGATCATGAACAGCGTGTTCAAGTCGAACGGCATCGACCCGGCGAGCGTGACCCTCGTACCGGTGCAGTTCGACCCGTCGCCCCTGGTGGCCGGGGACTGCGACGCGTTCATGTCGATGCTGGTGAACCAGCCGATCCAGCTCGAACTCCAGGGCGTGCAGACGACGGCGTTCACGCTGGACAAATACGGTTACAACGTCTGGGCCGACGTGCTGGTCGTCCGCGAGCAGACGCTCGCCGACAAGGCTCAGCGCGAGCAGATCGTGAAGATCGTCCGTGCCACCGCGCGCGGCTGGCAGGACGCGCTCAAGGACACCGACGCCGCGGCCAAGCTGGTCGTCGAGAAGTACGGCAAGAGCCTCAACCTCGATCTGGAAGCGCAGCAGAAGACCGCGAAGGCGTTCCGATCGGTCATCGAGACCCAGGACGCCAAGGCGAACGGCCTGCTCACCATGAGCCCCGACGGCATCGCGGCCAACATCGCCACCCTGACCTCGCTGGGCGTCAAGGCCACCGCCGAGGAGCTCTTCGACACGAGCGTCCTGCGCGAGGTCTACGCCGGCAAGACCCGCCTCTGAGGACTCCTCACCCGTTCTGACCACCGTCCATTTCGAACAGGAGCGCACCGCAGTGCCTGTCTCGCACACCGAAGATCCCTGGACTCGGGTCACCAGCCTGCGCGGATTCCCCGCCGACGAGCTGATCTCGACCCTGCAGAAGTCCGTGCGCCGCGGCCTGATGGAGAACGCGCTGCTCGTCGCGCGTGAGATGTACGAGAGCAGCGCCGAGCTGGAGGAGGTGATGTGGTCGCGCCTCCTTGTCATGTCGTGCGAGGACACAGGGACCGGCACGTTCGCCGAACCCGTCGTCGTCGACGCCCTGTACCGCATGCACCAGCGCATCTCGCGGGAGTACGGCGACAGGTGGCTGTTCGCGGTGCACGCCGTGCGGTTCCTGGTCAGCCGTACCAAGGACCGCACCACCGACGAGCTCGGGCAGTGGGCCGTCCACATGCTGCGCAGCGGGGAACGGCTCCCCGAGATCCCCGAGTACGCCCTCGACATGCACACCCGCCGAGGGCAGGAGATGGGCCGCGACGTCGCGCACTTCATGCGGGAAGCCTCGAAGGTGGAAAACGAGATCCCCGGCCGCGACACCTCCTATCGCGAGCTGCTCCTCGACATCGTGGCGGAGGGGAAATGGGAAGGGTGACGCCCGCCGCGCACGCGGCCGCCTCGCCTCCCGGCGGTCGGCCGGGCGCGGAGGGCCTGTCCGCGACCGCCGTCAGCAGAACCTTCAACGTCGGGACGACCGAGGTTCCCGCGCTGCGGGACGTCGATCTGCACACCAGGCACGGTGAGTTCACCGCCCTGCTCGGCCCCTCCGGATGCGGCAAGTCGACGTTGTTGCGCATCTTCGCCGGTCTGGAGCGGCCGTCGTCCGGCACGGCGTACGTACACGGCCGTTCTCCCGACGACCTACGGCGCGAGCATCGCATCGGCGTCGCCTTCCAGGACGCCGCCCTGCTGCCCTGGCGCAGCGTAGAGGCCAACATCGCGCTGCCCTTCGAGGTCGCGGGCCGGCCGGTGAGCCGTACGGCCGTGGCCGACCTGGTGCGCCTGGTCGGGCTCACCGGCTTCGAGAAGGCCCGTCCCGCCCAGCTCTCCGGCGGCATGCGTCAGCGGGTGGCGCTCGCGCGCACCCTCGCCGGAGAGCCGGAGGTCATGCTGATGGACGAGCCGTTCGGCGCCCTGGACGAGATGACCCGCCAGCGGCTCAACCTGGAGACGCAGCGGATCTGGCTGGAACGTACGACCACGACCCTCCTGGTCACCCACTCGATCGTCGAGGCGGTGTTCCTGGCCGACACCGTGGTGGTGATGGGCGCACGCCCGGGGCGGATCGTCGACACCGTACGGATCGACCTGCCGCGGCCGCGAGGCGTCGAGGTGACACGCTCGGCGGAGTTCCACGCGCTCTGCGACCGCCTCAGTGAGCGGCTCTTCGGCGAGGGGGACCACGGCGGGGACGACTCGGACCGGGCCGGCTCCCACGAGGACGTCCGGTGAACCAACTCGTGGCGACCCGGCGCGCCGCGTTCACCGCGGGTGCTCGCACCGGTGTCCGGCGCTGGGCGGGCACGGTGTCCGCGATGGCGGGGCTGCTCATCGTCTGGGTGATCCTCGCGCGGGTCTTCGCCGGCCTGCGGGTCGTTCCCTCGCCGTGGGCGGTCCTCCAGGCGATGGGGGACGACCGCCACGTCTACTCGGGCAACGTCGCCACGACGCTGTCCGAGGCGGCCATCGGGTTCTTCTGGGGGAACCTGCTGGCCGTCGTGCTCGCCGCCGTCTTCGTCCAGGTGCCGACCGTGGAGAGGCTACTGCTGCGCATCGCCGTCGCGAGCTACTGTGTACCGCTCGTCGCCATCGCGCCCATCCTCGTCATCGTGCTGCCCGGTGACGTCCCCAAGGAGGCGCTGGCCGGGCTGTCGGTCTTCTTCACCACCTTGACGGCCGCCGTACTGGGACTGCGGTCCGCCGACCGCAGCGCGATCGAGCTCATCCGTTCTTTGGGCGGCGGCTCCTTCATGGTGCTGCGCAAGCTGCGCCTGCTCGCCGCGCTGCCCAGCCTGTTCGCCGGGCTCAAGATCGCGGCACCTTCGGCGCTGCTCGGCGCGATCATCGGCGAGTACCTGGGCTCAAGCAGCGGGCTCGGCGTGATGCTGGTGCAGGCTCAGTCGTCGTTCCAGGTGGCGCGCACCTGGGCGGTGGCGCTCGTCATCTCGGCCCTGGCGGGGTTGGGCTACGCGGTGGTCGCGATCATCGCCCGCCGGTTCACCCCGTGGGCGGCCCGGGACGTGAGCGTGGGCGTGGGCGCCGTGGCATCGCGGGCGTCCGGCGGGCGCCTGCGGTCCCTCCTCACCGGGGCGGCCGGGCTGGCCGGCTCGATCCTCCTCGTCGTGGCCGCCTGGTACGCGGTCGTCCGGGGTTTCGCCCTCGATCCGTACTTCGCCAAGACCCCGGCGGACGTCGCGGCCCACCTGTTCGCCGGTGACGACGCCGCCGAGCATCGGCACCGCCTGCTGGCCGCGCTGGGCACGACGCTGCTCGACGCGGGCGTCGGCTACGTCGTCGGTATGATCGCCGCCTCGCTGGTCGCCGGCGCCCTGGTGGCGTTCCGCGGCGCCGAACAGGTCGTCCTTCCGATCGCCATCGTGTTGCGGTCCATCCCTCTGGTCGCCCTGACGCCACTGCTCGCCCTCGTCTTCGGGCGCGGGCTGCTCGGCGTCACGGTCGTCGTCGCCGTGGTCACCTTCTTCGCCACCCTGGTGACGGTCAGCCAGGGACTGCGCGCGGCCCCCGTGCTCGCCTGTGAGGTCATCACGTCGCTCGGCGGCGGGCAGCTCATGGTCACCAGGAAGGTACGGCTGCTGTACGCGCTTCCCTCGATGTTCGCCTCCGCGCGCATCGCGATCCCCGGGGCGATCGCCGGCGCCACCCTGGCGGAGTGGCTCGCCAGCGGCACCGGGCTGGGCAGCCTGCTCGTCGCGGACTACACCGCCTCCCGCTTCGCGGCGCTGTGGTCGGGTTCCGTGATCATCGTCCTGGTGTCCGTGGCGCTGTACGCCCTGGTCGCCGCCCTGGAACGCCCGGTGGTCGCGCGATACGCGCCGCAGCGGGTGGATTGACCTCCCCGGGAGGGGGTGGCACCGCGACGACTTCGACTCAAAGGACCGGCCGGACCCGCGGGTCCGGCCGGTCCCTGGGTGCCGGTTCACCCCTGGGCTCTGGGGTCCCGGCGGGCCTTACCGGCCTTTCCGGCCGGAACCTTTGAGAGCGCCGGGCTCCTTGTGGACGATGCGCACGGCATCCTGGCCCTTGGGTCGCTGCGGCTCGGCCTTCTCTGGTCCTGGATGGAGCCAGCGGCGCGCGTCCCGGATGAGCGCCGCGCGGGCCTCGTGGTAGCTGTGGAATCTGCGCAGGTGCCGCGTGCGGTAGAGGTCGTCGGCGAAATGATTGTTGTGGTGGTGGCCGTGGTGCCTCCCGTGGTGTCGGTAGCCGCCGCCTCCGCCGTGCTCGGGCGAGACTTCGACGCTCTCTTCCGGGTATTCGTAGTGCTTTTGTGGACGTTGGACGACGTAGCGTACTCGGCGGTGTTTCCGGATTTCCTTTCTGGGCTTCTTCGCGGAGGGAGCCTCTTCTTCGCCGCCTCCGCCGCCTCCGCCGCCGGGTGCCGACGGGAGCAGGAAGAGGGCGTGGGAGCCGTTCTTCGTGGTGCCGGCGTGAGACGCGGCCTGCGCGGGAAGCGCCGGCGCCAGGAGCGCCCCGGCGGTGACCGCCGCGCCGATGTAGGCGAACAGGGACCGGTCGTTGATCATTCGCGTCAGAGACTGCCTGCCTCTAGGTGGATGAATCACCTAAATACCCCCCGTTAGTAAATGCAGAGAATCGAGCGCTGTATCACCATAATGGCGGCACATAGGTGAACTACCCCGTATTAGGGCGGCAACACAGATGATTAATCAGGCAAGTGTGGCGACTGCCGGTTAATGCGGCAAATGGGATATGGCCCCGACGGGCCATTTGTGCGGTATATCGGATGAAGCGCTTTATATCCCCATAACTGGGATGATCTCTCTGAAACGGCCCGGAACTCCTATAGCTCCGGGCAGCCGCCAATCGGTTGATCAGTGGGTACGGCGATGGGGTGCCAGGACCTCGGTGACCTTGGCGATGGCCTCATTGCCGGGTTGACGTAGCGCATGGCGGTGCGGGGTTGGTGGAGGTCGAGCCCGGCGTAGGTGTCGAGCAGGACACGGGCGCGGTCGTAGCCGAGGCGGGCGTGGCCGGTGTGCGGGCGGATGTCGGCGGCGGCCGGGCGCCGGGCCGGGACCGGGCGCCGCTCGGACAGGTCCTCGACGTTCAGCGCCAGGATCTCCGAGGCTCCGGCCGCCGTTTCATAGAGCATCCGCCACAGCGTCTTCTCGCGTAGCCGGATGTCGCGGCGTGACAGTAGCTGGTGGATCGTGGTCTTGGCCACGGCGCTTGTCTCGCCGGCGGTTTCCTTGCGGCGTTCGGCGTCGGCCGGGAGCGACGGCGCGGCCCAGTGCTTTTTGGCCTGGCACCCGGATAACGTGCCGGCGTCGGCCTTGACCACATACCCTCCCAGGGCTCGTTGCCGGGGCCGTGGACCCAGACCTTGTCCTGCAGGGCACAGCAGCAGGAGGTGTCGTTCTCGGTGAAGGTGGCCGGCCCGGCCTCGGTGAGCCGCTGGGTGGCGGCGGCCGAGGTGGTCCATGCGGGTGTCCTGACCCTCCTCGCCCTCGATGAGCACCAGCTTGAGCGGGCGCTCAGCTCAGGCGGTAGGGATGATTCCGAGCTGCTGAAGGACCTTCACACCGTCGTCGAGCCCGAGCTCCTCGACGATGAGACCGTCCTGGATCTTGAGCACCGTCGTGCCGGTGAAGCGGAGCGTCTTGCCGGACGCCGCCGGCGCGGAGCCGATGGGAAGGTCATCGAAGATGATCGGCCCGGTGTGCGTGCCGCCGCCCTCCCACTGGCCGACGACGTAGTCGCCCTCGGCGATGAGGTCCGCGGTGCCCCAGAAGTTGAGGTCCGGGAACGCGGTGCGGAAATTGGTCGCGAACTCGCGCACCTCGTTGCGACCGCGCATGGGCTTGTGCAGCGAGTACTCGAACCGGATGTCCGGAGCGGCGAGCTCGTCGATGATGTCGGGGTTGAAGGGGTTGCCCCAGAACTCCGTAAACCATCGGCCGACAATGGCCTTGTTCTTCTCGAGCGACATGGGTTTGTCCTTTCTGTCGGTAGCCGCCACCGGTCCGCCAGCAGGCGTGGTGACATTTTGAAGACGCTGGTCGAAGCCGATACGTGAGATTGGCGGTGAAGATACGAGGTGCCGAACGCGGTGCTGAGCATTCGCGAGTCGGGCCGCTGAACGACCACGGATTGAAGAGGCGAAGCCTGCTGCGACAGGAATCTCCTCTTGGATGTGCAGACGCGTCCGGTCTAATCCGGTGGGGGCGTGGGCGTCCGTGATGCCTCGGTCATGCGGTCACCTCGGGGGGTGCAGGCCAAGGGCCTTGGAGATGGCCTCTGTCGCCGTGCCATCCCGGACGATCACTCGGTCGATGCCCGCCTCGCAGGCGTTACGCAGAAGTTCGATCTTGAGCACCTGCTCTCCGACACCGAGCGGACGACCCCATCCTCGGCGAAGGTCATCTTCACCCGTGCAGGGCCTCCTGCGTGGGTCGGAAGCCGGGTGTAGGTGCGGCCCGGGATGTCGACTTCTTCGGCTCCTGGGATCGCGTGGGCAGCCAGCATCCGTAGAGCGATCTCAAAGTCAGTGGGACCGTTCGGGATCAGGTGGAGGAGGGTCACGATGTCCAGATTCCAGAGCTGCCCCGTCGATGCGAGCCGAGCAGATGGGTGTCGACGATGCCGATCGCCTCCATGAGCGCGTACATGGTGGTCGGGCCGACGAAGGCGAATCCGCGTCGGCGCAGCTCCTTTGACAACGCGACCGACTCGGCGGACTTCGTGGGGATCTCTGCAAAGGTCTGGGGGCAGGGCGTGCTCTCGGGTCGGAAGGACCACACCAGCTCGGCCAGGCCCATCTCCTCGCGCAGCGTGATGGTGGCGCGGGCATTGGTGATGGTCGCCTGGATCTTCTGCCGGTTGCGCACGATGCCGACGTCGGCCATCAACCGCTCGACATCGGTCTCGGTGTAAGCAGCGATCGCGTCCGGGAGGAAGTTGTCGAATGCCGCACGGAATGCGGGTCGCTTGCGGAGGATCGTTGCCCAGGACAGTCCCGCCTGAAATCCTTCGAGACTGACGCGCTCGTAGACGCCGCGTTCGTCCGTGACCGGCATGCCCCACTCTGTGTCGTAGTACTCGCGCAGCAGAGGGGCAGCGGCTGCCCATGCGGGCCGGGCGAGCCCGTCGTCCCCGACGACGACGCCGGGGTCGGCGGTGGTAGTGCTCGCACCTTGGGTCATTCGATCACCCGTCAAGCCCGGTCATGCGCATCGTGATGTTGATCCGGCCGCGACTGAGTCCGCATCCCTCGGGGGCGGTGCTCTCGTGCACCTTGGTGACACCGTGGTAGGCCAGTCGGGCGGGTCCGCCGAAGACGAAGAGGTCGCCGGAGGCCAGCAGCACGTCGGTATAGGGTTTGCCGCGGCTTTCCGTGTTGCCGAATCGGAACGTGCAGCTATCGCCGATGGACAGCGATACGACCGGGGCGCGGGAGATCTCGTCCTTGTCCTGGTGCATTCCCAAGCGGGCCTCCGCGTCGTAGTAGTTCACCAGCGCGGTGTCGGGTGTATAGGAGCGGATCGCGGCTGCGTCGTGGCCAGTGGCCTTGAGGGCATCCCGTCCCACGCGGATCATCCAGTCGGGGAACGGAAGGACACGGGCGCCGTTCACGTCGGTGGCCTCTCGCGTGTACTTGTACGGTTGCCAGTGCCAGCCCAGACATACGGTGCGCACCGACATCTCGTGTCCGCGGACCTTCGCGGCGCGGATGGGGACAGGGCCTTGCACCCACTCGCGGAACTGATCCACGATCCACTTCTGCTGTTCCCGCGTCAGCCAATCAGGGACCAGGGTGGCGCCCGGGGCGACCTCTCCTCCATCACGCTCGGGGATCTCCGGAGTGAACAGCGCTGTCATCGCTTGCCCTCCGTGTGTGTGAGGTGCACGAGGGAATCGTGCGCAACGAGCCAGGAGGTACCGTCTGCGTTTGCGCCGGTCAGGCCGTCCAGATCGGTCAGTCCGACGAGTGCGAGAGTGCGCAGGTCGCCGATTCCGGCGGTCGCGAGGGTGCGTGCGGGGCTCCAGGGAGTCGACCACAGCAGCCGCCGGGTCATCTGCGCCCAGCCGGTTGCCGGCCCGACCATCACCCACAGGTCGGGGTCGGCGGCGGCGAACCGTGACGCGTGACGCAGCCAGGAGGCCCCGGTCTCGGGCCAGGTGATCGTATCGAGAGTTACGCCTCCTGTGCGATCCCAGGCCGATTCGATCAGGCGTGAGGTCGCAAGGGCGTGAGGGGTGCGGCCGGAGCCGATCACGATATTGCGTGCACGGCGGTCGCGAGCAATTCTGATGACGGTCGCTACCTCGGCATCCGTAGCCGTCAGGTCCGCGTCATAACTCGCTGACGCCTTCAGTAAGGGGGTGGTCAGGGCTTCCATCGTTCGCCGTTCTCCCGGGTGGTCCTCCACGTCTGATAACGGTCCCTGCAGCAGGCTCCGCAGGGGCGGAACCCGGCGGCGACCGCCGTGGCCTCGTCAGCGAAGAAGACCCGGTGCTTCACGTAGCCGCCGCGAGCGATGGCGCGCAGCGCGGCGGGACAATCGAGTCGTCCGTAGATCTTCGAGCACTGATGGCCGCCCCACAGCCCCTTGACCGCGGACCGATAGGGACGCCGTCCGCCCCCAGAAGGGTGTACGTCTTCGTTGCGTCGCTCATGCGGCGTCATGGAAGACGAGAGCGAGGGTGTGACGTTCGCCGGAGCGGATGGCGGATACGCCGTGCCGAACCGGCGCGGCGGACCATCCGCGGGCGGACTTGACGGGTCGGTCGCGGGTGGTGAACAGGTATCCGTGACCGTGCGGCAGCAGCGTGGCCGTGCCCCGAGACTGGGCACGCGGGCGCTGTTCCAGCAGCAGGAACTCGCCACCCGTGTGATCCACGCCGGGCTCGTTGAGGTTGATCACGACCTGCAACGGGAACACGAGGTCGCCGTACAGGTCGCGATGCAGAGCGTTCCAATCCTTCTCGCCGTAGCGGAGCAGGATCGCCGAAGACTTCGTCTGGCCGGCGTCGTGGCACATCTGAAGCCACTCATCAAGCGAGTCCGGCCACGGTGCGGGCCGGCCGAGCTTGGTCCACCAGTCGCGGGCGATGGGAAGCAGCCGCGGGTACAGCGCCTGCTTGAGCCGCTCGATCGGTTCTGGGTACGGGGCGTTGAAGTATCGGTACTGGCCCTCACCGAAGCGGTGCCGGCCCATGTTGACGGTGCTGCGGAACAGGCCGTCCTGCTCGTACAGCTCCCTGATCTCCACGGTCTCCTCCGGGGTCAGCAGTCGCGGCAGCAGTGCGCCGCCATACTCGTTGACCTCTGTGGTGATCGCCTCCCACTCGCCGGACTCGACACGGCTGTACCACCGATCCGTCTTCCTCCCGGTCGCCTTCGCGATGCTCATGCCGCGGCCTCCAGGTTCAGCAGCATGGTCTTGGCCTCGAGTCCGCCGATGTAACCGCCGAGCGTGCCGTCGGTACGCAGCACGCGGTGGCACGGGACGACGATCGGCAGCGGGTTGGTCGCACAGGCGGTGCCCACCGCTCGGACGGCCTTGGGGTTGCCGACGAGCTCGGCCATGTCTCGGTAGCTGCGGGTCTGGCCGTACCCGATCTCGGGCAGATGCGTCTGCACGAGGCGCCGGAATCCGCGAGACAGGGACAGGTCCAGTTTCAGGTCGAAGACCTGGCGGTGCTTGGCGAAGTACTCGTCGATCTCGCGAGCCACTTCGTCCAGCCGCTTCGGGGCGCGCAGGATGCGCGGGCTAAGCTTCTGGCCGAGGGCTTCCAGAACTCGATCGTGGTCCTCGCTGGCGTACGCCACGCGGACCAGCCCCTCCGGGGTAGCGGCGAGCAGCAATCTGCCGACAGGTGAGTCGATGGTGGTGTAAGCGACATCGACGAGATCGGCTCGCTCTGCCGCCTGCTCCAGACGGCGGTGGAGCCGACTGAGAGTGCCGGCGTCCACAGGCGTCGACAGCAGGACGGCCATGTCGTCATCGTGGCGGATGTCGTTCATGATGATGCTCCTCTCGTGATCGCGCCCGGATATTTCTTCCTGAGATTCTTGAGCCCGTCCGCGGCGGCTCTTCGGGCCGCCTCAACGGTGCCGCCGAGGATCTCCGCGATCTCGGCGTATGCCAGCCCCGCCACATAGCGGTAGGCGACAGCCTGGCGTTGTTTGCTCGGGAGCCCTTTCACCGCGGCCCAAAGGTCAGAGTCCCCAGAGTCCGGGATGTCCCGCCCCGTCGGTGCTTCCGGTACCTCGACGACGGGCAGAGGATTCCTTTTCGCGACACGCAGCACGTCGATCGCCCTGCGATGCGCGATCGTCACGAGCCATGCCTCCACGTTCGCCGTCTCAGGCAGGTCGGGATAGGCGCGCAGGGCGGAGAGGAAGGTCTCCGACCATGCGTCGTCCGCGTCGTGCGGGCCGAGGACGACCCGGCAGACGCGCAGCACGGTTGCGCCGTGCTGCGCGACCACGTTCTCGAACGGTTGTTTCATGTCCATCCCATTGACGACATACTTTCGGTGACAAACGTGAGGTTTACGGTCAGAACAACCGTCCAGCGCTGACCGCAGGCGGCTCCTCAAGCTCCAGCAGCGCCTGCTTGCGTTCCAGTCCGCCGGCGTATCCGGTGAGGGAACCATTAGAGCCGACGACGCGGTGGCACGGCACGAAGACGCACAGCGGGTTCGCACCCACGGCCTGTCCGACCCGTTGCGCGAGACTGCGGTCTCCGACCTGCTCGGCGATCCGACCGTAGGTGGTCGTGTCACCACACTGAATGCTCTTCACGATGTCCCAGACGGCGTGCTGGAACGCGTCACCCTCGGCGGCGAGCGGAAGATCGAACTGCCTGCGCCGACCCGCCAGGTAGTGGCGCAGCTGTCGGGCAACTTCGTTCAGCAGCGGGTCCGTGGAGCCGGCCACCTCGGGGCCGAACGTCTCCTGCGAGGGCCGGCGGACGTGGTGCCTGAAGTACAGGCCGGCAATCGTCTCGCCCTTTGCGACGAGCGTGATCGGTCCAAGGCGGGTCTCGATCACGATGTGTCGAGTGCTCATCTGCGTTTCCCTTCTCCTGGCTGGTAGACGTGCGCCGCCCGTAGAACGTGAGATTTCAGATGGTGTCGTTGCCGGTCGCCGTGCTAGGCGGCTGCAGGAAGCCTGCGGAGCTTCTCGTGAAGAAGCGTGCTCGACACACCCGCGGCGTAGGGGAAGCAGACGACTCGCACACTGATCTCGGCGAACAGCGACTCGTAGGCATCCCAGCCCGCCGTGCCCTTCCAATCGCAGAATGCGACGGACCAGCCGCTGCCCCGTGCCCTACGAGAAGCTGTACAGGACGGCGAACGACACGCTCGTGGACTTGGTCTCCTGGCCCCTGAAGGTCACTTGGCCCCCAGGGCTCGCCGGGGTGGCGGCTCCCCGTGGCTACAGGAGGTCCAGGCCGAAACGGCAGCGTCGTGGTGCTGGGCCGGCGCGACCGCGATCGTGGTCAGCCGGTCTTGACGGCGAACGGGCCGCCGGCGACGAACGCGAGCCGCGCGAAGTTCTCGCCGATGCGGCGGTGTCCTGCGGGGTCAGGGTGGACCTCGTCGGGCAACGGCAGTTCGGCGTAGTCCTGCTCGCCGTAAAGGTCGCGGCCGTCGAGGTAGTGCAGGTCCAGGTCGTCAGCCGCCCGTTGCCAGACGATCCGGGCCAGTTCGTCGCGGATGACGTTGAGCGTCAGGCGCCCGGCGGCGCGTTCGGCCGGGTCGCCGGTGGCCTTGAAACGCACGGTCCCACCGTCGAAGTCGGGCGCGAGGGGGCCGGGGGTGTCCTCCTGGACCGGGCACAGGATGGAGGACACGACCAGCAGCGGCGTGCTCGGATGCCCCTCGCGGATGGTGTCGAGGAAGCCATGGACGGCAGGGGTGAAGGCACGCAGGCGCATCACGTCGGTGTTGACGACATTGATGCCGATCTTGACGCTGATCAGGTCCGCGGGCGTGTCCCGCATCGCGCGGGCGGTGAACGGGTCGAGCAGCGCGCTGCCCCCGAACCCCATGTTGACCAGTTCCACTCCGCCCATCGCGGCGGCCAGCGCCGGCCAGATGGCGGTCGGGTGGGCGGCGTTCGAGCCGTGGCTGATGGAACTGCCGTGGTGCAGCCACACCCTGCGCCCGCTGTCCGGCGCCGGCTCGACCGGGGCGTCGGTACGCAGGGCGATCAGCTCGGTGATCTCCGTATGAGGGAGCCAGATCTCGACGTCCTTGTCACGCGCGGGCAGATCGGTGAACCGGGCGGTGCCCGGAGGCCCTTCGCGCAGTTCTACGGACTGGGTGGCCATGTCGATCGTGCGGACCCTGCCGCCGGTCACCGTGGCCTGGGCGGCGAGACGGCCGTCGACCAGCAGGTCGTATACGCCGTCCGCCGGGGCCGGGAGACCTCGGTAGGCCCTCTTGGTCGGCAGGGTGTCCAGTTCGATGGCGGTGGCCCGGGTGCGGAAGGCCAGCCGCACGCCGGACGGCTGGGCCTCGGCCAGCGCCAGTTGGTCGTCAGGGATCTGCCGGCGAGCCCGAGCGGGCAGCCGGTGCGGCAGCAGGCCGTGCGCCGTGCGTTCCACGTCGAGGACGCCGCGCAGGAGGTCCGCGGTGACGGGTGTGGTGATCCAGTCGTGGTCGGTGTTCATCGCCTCAACCTGTCGATCAAGAATTCCGGGTCGTTCAGATGCGCCGGTGCCCGGCCCGCTGATGGTCAGGGCGTGGTCCAGCTCCGCAGCAGGACGTCGAGGGAATCCACGATCCAGGACCAGGATTCCTGCGGGTCGACGGCGGTGTGGCTGAAGCCTCCGCCCATCTCCAGGCTGACGTAGCCGTGGAAGACGCTGCCCAGCATCCGGACCGCGTGGGTCTGGTCCGGCTCCGTCAGGTCATAGCCGCGCAGGATCGCCCGCGTCATCTGCGCGTGCCTGACGCCGGCGCTGGCGGCCGCCGTCGTGGGGTCGAGCCTGAGCCGGGCGGCGGCGTAGCGGCCAGGGTGCTCCCGGGCGTAGTCGCGGTAGGCATCGGCGAAGGCGGCCAGGGCATCCTTGCCGGCGCGCCCGGCCAGGGCGGCGGCGACCCGGTCGGCGAGTTCCTCCAGGGCGAACAGGGCGATCCTGGTCTTGAGGTCCTGGGAGTTCTTCAGGTGCGAGTACAGACTCGCGATCGTGACGTCGAACCGCCGGGCGAGCGCCGAGACGGTCACCTGGTCGAAGCCGACCTCGTCGGCCAGCTCGGCCCCCGCCCGGGTCAGGCGCTCCGGGGTCAGCCCTGCTCGGACCATAACCTTCCTCCCATATAGCGACAGTCATTATGCGTTTGCCTAATGGCTTTAGGCAAATCGAACTGTCGTCAGCGAAGGCACCGGATGAGCAGGAGGTCCGTACCACGTTCGCGTGTCACCGGGGCCGGCTCGCCCCGGTACCGCATTCGGCCGCGTGATCCCCTACTATTCCGGGCTGGTCAATACTCCGGCTACGGTCGCTGAGGTTGCTGCGGGGACAGGGGGATGTGAGCAGTGAAGGCAGGCGGGGGCGGCGACCCGGGCGCGGGACCCATGGACGCCCGGTGGGTGGTGTGGGCGCGGAGGGTGTCCGCCGTGCTGGCCGTCCTGGCCGTGCTGTCGGTGTCGCTGACCGTGGCCGGCACCGCGATCCAGTTGTCGGTGCCGGAGGAGTGGGCGCCATGGCCGCCAACGGCGCCCGACCACGGCGCGGGCCTGACGTTCCCACTGATCGGCGCGTTCCTGATCGCGCACCGTCCCCGCCTGAGGCTGGCCTGGCTGATGTGCGCCGGCGGCCTCGGCTGCGCGGTCAACGTGATGGCGACCGGGCTGCAGTTCGCGCAGGCGTCGACCGGCGACCTGGAGAGCGCGGGGTGGCTGCGCATCCTGGCCGTCGTGGGCTGGACGGCCGGGGGTTGCACGCTGGGGATCCTCATGCCGCTGCTCTCGCCGGACGACCACCTGCCCTCCCGCCGCTGGCTGCCGGTGGCGATCGGCGGCGTGGCCGCGACCGTCATCGACGGCGTGCGCAACATCGTGCGGCCGACGCCGCCCGCGAGCACGTACCGCTGGCCGGAGGTCATCCCGAACCCTCTGGCGATCGAGGCCCTGGCTCCCTACCACACGGTGCTGACGGGCTCACTGGCCCTGCTGATCAACGCCTGTATGGTGCTCGCGGTGCTCTCCCTGCTGGTACGGCTGCGGCACGCGGACTCGACGGCGCGCAGGCAGATCGCCTGGCCGCTGTCGGCGTTCGTCATCTATGCGGCGTTCGTGCTGCTCGGCGAGGACTACTGGCTGCCGGTGACGATCTGGGCCGGGGTGATTCCGGTGGCGATCGCGTTCGCGGTGCTGCGCTACCGCCTGTACGGCATCGACACCGTCATCGGCCGGACCGTCATCGCCACGGGCCTGATCGCCGCGGTCGGCGCGGTGTACCTGGGCACCGGCACCCTGGCCGGGCTGCTGGCGGCGGGCTACGACCAGGTCGCGGGCCTGGCCGCCGCGCTGGCGACGGGCGTGTTCTTCCAGCCGCTGCGCACGCGCCTGCGCCGCCTGACCGACGTGATGCTGTACGGCGAGCACGGCCGGCCCGAGGAACTGGCCAGGAGGCTGGCCCGCGAGGCCGGCGAGACCGAGCCGGTCAACGCGCTGGCCGCCGTCGCGGCGGTGGTCCACGACGGCCTCGGCGTCACCGGTGTCCTGGTCGAGGTCGGCACGGCGGGGCTGCGGGTGGAAATGGGCGCGGCCGGGCCTGATCCGCGCGTCGTGCCGCTGGTGTGGCACGGCGAGCCGGTCGGCCGGATGCTGGTCGGGCCGCCCGGACCGCGTCCCTTCTCCACCGCCCACACCGAACGGCTGATCGCGGCGGCGACCCCGTACGTCGCGGACGTCGCGCACGCCGTGCTGATGGCGGCCGACCTGCAGCGCTCCCGCGAGCGCATCCTGAGCGCACGCGAGGAGGAGCGGCGCAGGCTCCGCCGCGACCTGCACGACGGCCTCGGCCAGGCGCTCGCCAACATGTCGATGTCACTGAACATGGCCCGGCTGCGCCTGCGCGAGGCGCCGACCTCGGCCGACCGGATGCTGCGGGACCTGCGCGGGGGCATGGACTCGGTCAGCAAGGAGGTCCGCGAGCTGGTCTACGGTCTGCGCCCGCCAAGCCTGGACGACCTCGGCCTGGCCGGGGCGGTGGGCGCGCTCGCGGCGGAGCCGGGGCCGCCCGTCGAGGTCGAGGTGGAGGGCGAGACCGGCGACCTCCCGGCGGCGGTGGAGGTCGCGGCGTACCGGATCGCGCAGGAGGCGCTGACCAACGTGCGCAGGCACGCCGAGGCCACCCGGGCCACCGTCACGCTGGCCCGCTCGGAGCACGTGCTGGTCGTACGGGTGCGCGACGACGGCAAGGGGCTGCCCGGGCACCGGCGATCCGGCGTCGGCTTCGCCTCTATGCGCGAGCGCGCCGCCGAGCTCGGCGGCACCTGCGTGATCACCCCGGCCCCCGCGACCGGCACCGGCACCGACATCGGCACCGGGCCCGGAACGCAGGTGGAGGCCGCGCTACCGCTTCCCTAGACCGATCCGCCTACCGATTCGGCTGAGGGTCGTAGGCGAGGTTGGGGCGCAGCCAGCGCTCGACCTCGGGAAGAGGGACACCGCGCCGCAGGGCGTAGTCCTCGGCTTGGTCCTGGCCGATGCGTCCCACACTGAAGTACCGCGACGAGGGGTGAGCGAACAGCAGTCCGCTGACGCTGGCGGCGGGGGTCATCGCGAACGACTCGGTCAGGCCCATGTCGAGTCGCCCGGCGTCGAGCAGGTCGAACAGGTCCCGTTTCTGGCTGTGGTCGGGGCTCGCGGGGTAGCCGAAGGCGGGGCGTATGCCGCGGAAGCGCTCAGCGTGCAGGTCCTCGATCGAGGGATCGGCGTCCGGCTCGTACCACGCACGCCGCGCCTGGAGGTGGATGTGCTCGGCGAACGCTTCGGCGAGTCGGTCGGCCAGGGCCTTCACCATGATCGCCCGGTAGTCGTCGTGCCGCTTCTCGAAGATGGGCGCGAGTTCCTCGGCGCCGTGCACGGCGACGGCGAACCCGCCGAGGTGGTCTCCCGCCGGGGCCAGGTAGTCCGCGAGGCACCGGTTGGGCCGGCCCTCGGGCTTGGCCGACTGCTGGCGCAGCATCGGCAGACGGAGAATCCGATGGTCGCCCGCGCCCTGCGGGGCGGTGGTGACCATGATGTCGTCGCCGTCGGAGTGGGCGGGCCAGAAGCCGTAGACGCCCCGGGCCTGGAACGACCCGTCCGCGATGATCTGGTCGAGCAGGACGTTCGCCTCGTCGTAGAGCTCGCGGGCCTCCGGCTGGTCGAGTATCGCCGGGTACTTGCCCTTCAGTTGCCAGGCGATGAAGAAGAACTGCCAGTCGATCATCGTGCGGAGAGTGGCCAGGTCCGGCTGGACGACGCGGGTGCCGGTGAAGGGCGGGACGGGCAGGTCGTCGAACGGAACCCGCTCATGGTTGGCGCGGGCCCGCGCGAGCGTCAGCAGGGGACGACGCTCCCTGGTCGCGTGCTGCTCGCGAAGGCGCTCCTGCTCGGCGCGGTTGCGCACGTCCAGTTCCTCGGCCCGCTCGGGATCGAGCAGGTCCGAGACCACGCCGACGACGCGGGAGGCGTCGAGCACATGGACGGTGCTGCGGTCATAGGCCGGGGCGATACGGACCGCGGTGTGCTGACGCGACGTCGTGGCGCCGCCGATCAGCAGGGGCAGCTTCAGCCCGCGGCGCTTCATCTCGGCGGCGACGGTGACCATCTCGTCCAGCGACGGGGTGATCAGGCCCGACAGGCCCACGGCGTCAGCGCCCTCGGCGACCGCGGTGTCGAGGATGACGGAGGCGGGGACCATGACGCCAAGGTCGATGACCTCGTAGTTGTTGCAGCCGAGCACGACACCCACGATGTTCTTGCCGATGTCGTGCACGTCGCCCTTGACGGTGGCGAGCACCACTTTCCCGTTGCCGCGGCTGATCTCCGCGCGACCTTCCAGCCGCGCCCGCTCCTTCTCGGCTTCCATGTAGGGCTCAAGATAGGCGACCGCGCGCTTCATCACCCGCGCGCTCTTCACCACCTGCGGCAGGAACATCTTTCCGGAGCCGAACAGGTCGCCCACGGTCTTCATGCCGTCCATGAGCGGCCCCTCGATCACTTCGAGGGGACGCGCCACGTTCAGCCGGGCCTCTTCGGTGTCGGCCTCGATGAAGTCCACGATGCCGTGGACGAGCGCGTACGCCAGGCGCCGCTCGACCGGCGCCTCGCGCCAGGACAGGTCCACCGTACGGCGGGTGCCCGTCCCGCTGACCGTCTCGGCGAAGGCGACGAGCCGGTCGGTGGCGTCGGCGCGACGGTCGAACAGGACGTCCTCGACCAGTTCGAGCAGGTCCGCCGGGATGTCCTGGTAGACCGCGAGCTGTCCCGCGTTGACGATGCCCATGTCCAGCCCGGCCCGTACGGCGTGGAAGAGGAACGCCGAGTGCATCGCCTCGCGCACGACGTCGTTGCCGCGGAAGGAGAACGACAGGTTGGAGATGCCGCCGCTGGTCCGCGCTCCCGGGCAGCGCTGCTTGATCAGCGGCAACGCGTCGATGAACGCCTTCGCGTAGCCGTTGTGCTCGGCGATGCCGGTGGCGACCGCGAGCACGTTGGGGTCGAACACGATGTCCTCGGCAGCGAATCCGGCCCGCTGGGTGAGCAGGTCGTAGGCGCGGGCGCAGATCGACACCTTGCGCTCGACGGTGTCGGCCTGCCCCTGCTCGTCGAAGGCCATGACGACCACACCGGCGCCGTAGCCGCGGATGAGCGCGGCCTGCTCCAGGAACGGGCCCTCACCCTCCTTGAGGCTGATCGAGTTGACCACGCCCTTGCCCTGCACGCACTTGAGCCCGGCCTCCAGCACGCTCCACCGCGAGCTGTCGATCATGATGGGGATGCGGGCGGCCTCCGGCTCGGTCGCGACCAGATTCAGGAACGTGGTCATGGCCCGCTCGCTGTCGAGCAGGTCGGCGTCCATGTTGACGTCGAGCAGGTTGGCCCCACCGCGTACCTGCTCCAGCGCGACGTCGACGGCGGCCTGGTGGTCGCCCGCCTCGACCAGGCGCCGGAACCGCGCCGACCCCGTGACGTTGGTCCGCTCGCCGATCATGACGAATCCCGTGTCCGGGCCGATCTCGAAGGGCTCCAGGCCACTGAACCGGGTACGCGCCGGGGGCGCCGGGACCTGGCGCGGCCGCAGATCGGACACAGCGGCGGCGATCCGCGCGATGTGCGCCGGTGTCGTGCCGCAGCACCCGCCGACGATGTTGACCATGCCGGACGCGGCGAACTCGCCGAGCAGTCGCGCGGTCTCGTGCGGCGTCTGGTCGTAGCCGCCGAACGCGTTCGGCAGCCCGGCGTTGGGATGACACGCCGTGTACGTGCCGGCGAGCCGTGACAGCTCGGCCACATGCGGGCGCAGTTCCTCCGCGCCCAGCGCACAGTTCAGGCCGACGACCAGCGGGTCGGCGTGCTCGATCGAGTTCCAGAACGCCTCGACGGTCTGCCCCGACAGCGTGCGCCCGCTCAGGTCGACGATCGTCACCGAGATCCACAGCGGCAGATGCGGAGCCACTTCGCGTGCGGCGGCGATCGCGGCCTTCGCGTTGAGCGTGTCGAAGATCGTCTCGATCAGCAGCAGGTCCACCCCACCGTCGGCCAGTGCCCGAACCTGCTCGGCGTACGCGGCGCGGACCTGGTCGAACGACACCGCCCGGTACGCGGGGTCCTCCACCCGCGGGGACAGCGAAAGCGTGACGTTCAGCGGCCCGATCGACCCGGCGACGAAACGCCCGCCCACCTCGTCCGCGGCCTGCCGCGCCAGTTGGGCGCCCCGCAGGTTCATCTCCCGCACCAGCGGCTGAAGCGAGTAGTCCGCCTGGCCGATGCTCGTGGCGGTGAAGGTGTTGGTCGTGGTGATGTCCGCGCCCGCCGCGAGGTACTGGCGGTGGACGTCGAGGATGACATCCGGCCGTGTCAGGTTCAGCAGGTCCGGGTCGCCGGCCACCTCATGCGGATGGTCCCGGAACCGCTCACCGCGATAGTCGTCCGCGGTCAGCCCGGCACCCTGCAGCATCGTGCCCCAGGCACCGTCGATCACCACGACCCGCTGGTCGAGAAGCTCCCGCAGGGCCTGGGTCCCCCGGCCCGTCGCGTCGGGTACGGCCACCCGCCCCTGCGCGTCGCCGTGGTCTGTCAGTCTGCTCACCCGTGCACCTCCCGTGATGGAAGGCGCCCTTGGAACATTCGCGGCCGAGCGTGGCGGACCCGGGTCCGTCGCAGCGCCTCTCGGCTTGCTACCGAGGATATAAGAGCGAACGGGCGCGACTCAACGCCCCGTCCGCTTCACAACCGGAATGGGCGAACGCTCGCCGTGACGGGTCGCCAGGAAGCCGTAACAAAATGATCTAGGAATACCGATGATCATCTACAGGTTGATCACCTGTGTGAGGAAGGGCGAGCAGCCGCCGTGGGTCATTCCGGATGAGCTGTGGGCGCGGATCGAACCGTTGTTGCCGGTCTTGCCACTGCTGGCGACGCCTCATCCACTCATCGTTCCGATAGGACTTCTCATGGCGGTCGGGCCCGCGCGGCCTCACAGCCGGGATCTCAGCACGTCGATCTCGCAGCCCGGGGCGAACGGGTC
>NZ_JBEZFH010000120.1:0-22158 GCF_040649355.1 Sphaerisporangium sp. NPDC049002
GGGCCCGAGGATGGCGACCAGCGCCTCCTCCTTGACGGCGACGTCGATGTGGGTGCGGTGGCGAAACCGCTCGTCGGCGAAGTAGTCCGGGCTGGTGGGTGCCGGTCGCCCGGCGAGCTGGGCGGACGCCGTCGAGGCGGCACGTGTGGTCGCACGGGAGGCCGGCGCCGAGATCACCGTCAGCGCCGACCGGCACGAGCCGTGGCACCCGGGCCGGTGCGCCGCCCTGCACGTGGGGGAGAAGCTGCTCGGCCACGCCGGCGAGCTGCACCCGCGCGTCATCGAGGCGTACGGCCTGCCGCCCCGCACCTGTGCGATGGAGCTGGAGCTCAGCGTCCTCGCGGCGGTCCTGCCCGGTCCGGCGCAGGCCGAGCCGGTCTCGTCGTACCCCGTCGCCACGCAGGACGTCGCGCTCGTGGTCCCTGCCGGGGTTCCGGTCGCCGAGGTCGAGGCGGCCCTGCGCGAAGGGGCGGGCACGCTGCTGGAGTCGATCCGGCTGTTCGACGTCTACACCGGATCTCAGGTGGAGGAGGGCAAGAAGTCCCTGGCGTACAGCCTGCGCTTCCGCGCCCCCGACCGCACACTGATCGTGGAGGAGACCACCGCGGCCCGCGACGCGGCCGTGGCCCTGGCCGCCGAGCGCACAGGCGCCCACCTCCGCAGCGCCTGACATTCCCCGACGGCGCCGGATTCCGCCCGGCGCCGGCGGGGACGGGCCCGACGGTGGTTGATCACTCCAGTGAGGGGTGGCCGAATGGCGGTGGATCACTCCACCGCCATTCTCCTTTCAGCCCGCTACTTGGAGTACACCTCCATCTCGTACAGGGAGTAGCCGTACGAGGTGCCGCGTGTCACGCCCTGCATGCGGACATAGCGGGCCGTCGTGGGGCTGAAGGTGACGTTGTCCACGCCGCCGTTCCCGGTGGTGGTGGAGTACACCGTGGTCCAGGCCGATCCGTTGGCAGAGGTCTGGATCGAGTACGCCGCGCCGTAGGCGGCCTCCCAGCGCAGCACCGTCCGGGCCACGGTCTTGGCCGACCCGAGATCGACCTGGAGGTACTGGTTGTCGCTGGACGCGCTCGCCCAGCGGGTCGTCGGGTCGCCGTCGATCGCCCTGCTCGCCGGGTAGGGCGGGAGGATCTGCATGCTGGACGCGCTCGCGGACCCTCCGGTCGCGAGGTTGGTGATCGGGTCGCCCCGGTGGGCGGGGAAGGACACGACCTGCTGGTAGGTCGGCCGGTTCTGCCAGGAGATCAGCGACTGCTTGACCCCGCCGAGCGGCGAGTGCTCGATGGCGTCCGCGCACCACTGGTCGCCCGCCGAGCACACGTCGTCGGCCGGGTAGGTGGTCGTCGCGGGTTCGGCGAGCGCCGCCGACAGGCTGTTCAGCAGCACCGTCCGGCAACCGGCCACGGTGCCGTCTCCGCAGTACTTCTGCGCCAGAGGCCCGGCGACCTGGTCGCCCAGCACCGAGCGGATGTCCTTGCTCACGTAACCCCACCAGCCGTACTGGAACGCCGAGCCCTTGTGCGCCTGGGCCTCGTTCGCCGAGCCGGGAAGGCTGGAGAGGTCTCCCTGCTGGTGGCCCGACGGCGACTCGTTGATCTGCAGGGCGTTGACCAGCGACTGGTACAGGCCGTCACCGAGGCCGGGCTTGAACTCCGCCTGGACGAGCTTCGGCCACCACGCGTCGAACGCGCGGATGGCGTCGGCGTCCGAGTAGGTCCTGCTGCCCGGCGAGGTCTCCAGCCGCCTGGCGCCGCCCGAGGCCCATGCCGACAGTTTGGACACCGCCGAGGCGAGCGCCGGGTCGGTCACGGTCGCGCTGTTGACCACCCGGAGCAGGTGGGGCAGCACTTCCTTGCCGCGCAGGTCCGTGGTCGCGGCCTCTGCCATGATCTTCACGGTGCCCGCCCGGTCGAGCTTGCCCGATCCCGCCACCGCCGCCTTGACCGGGGCGTCCAGCAGGTCGACCCGGTGGACCGGCCCGAAGCTGAAGTTGCCGTCCGCCGCGCCGTAGTCCTTGGCCTGCTTGTTGTTCCAGCTGACCAGGTAGTCCTGGTTGCTCGTCTGCGGGTGGGTCGCGGGGGCCGTGTAGGTCGCGGAGTTGGTGGCCGGGTCGTACGCCGCCCATTCGTGGGCCGCGTCGGCCGTCATCGGGAGGTTCGGGTCGGAGACCGCGGACCTGACCGGGCTGTTGCCCGACATGAAGTACGCCGCGTCGGAGGAGTTCACGTAGAACCAGTTGAACGCGAAGCCGATGGTGGAGGCGGAGTTCCTGAACGCCGCGGCGTCGCCCATCTGGGCCGGGTCGTTGAACATCTGGAACCCGATCGCCGAGTCGGCCTCGTGCTGGTACGTCGAGCGCAGCGCGGCGAAGGCCGTGGGCTGCCCGTTGACCGTGCCGCGCCAGGTCACCAGGCCGTACTTGGTCCGCTTCATCACCAGGTCGTACGAGCCTGCGGTGGTGGAGTCGGCGACGGTGGGCTTCCACGAGTTGGTCTTCTTCAGCGTCTCCATCGCCGTGCAGGTGCCGTGGTACAGGTAGTAGTTCGACGCCGGGGTCACCGTGCCGCCGCCGGGGTCGCAGAGCTGCAGCGCGTAGGTGTCGGTGATGTCCTGGCCCGACGAGGTGGCGCTCCAGGCGTAGTCCGTGCCCCGGCCGAGCAGCACGTACAGGTTGAGCCCGGCGAACGCCGCGCCGCGTGCCCGGATGCCGGGCCCGGAGAGTTCCTCCAGCATGAGCAGTTGCGGGGCGAAGTAGCCGGTCTGGGGCCCGAAGACCGCCACCGGATGACCGGACTTCGACTCGGCGGCCGACACCACCACGGCGTTGGACATGCTGGGCTTGGAGTTGTCGACGAGCAGCCCGTCCAGGACGCCCTTCGCGGACGAGGTGGAGGTGGTGGCCGACCCCGACTCGTTTTCGGTGATGTCCACGGGTGACGTCGTCGCGTCGGGCAGGACGACCCCGGTGGCGCCGCCTGGCGCGTTCCCCGAGGGGAAGCTCTGGCCGTTGTGCAGGGTCAGCGTGGCCTCGGGGTCGTTCTGCGACCGGAAGGCCGTCCAGGCCTGGTCGCCGACCGTCGTGCCGTACTTGGCCCTGGCCGCGACCCGCACGAGCGCGGACTGCATCTCCGCGCCGCCGCCTCCGCCGAACAGCCCGCCTATCACGCCGGACACCGCGATCAGGTCGGTCATGGTGAAGTCCACCGGCCCGCCCGCGTTGGTGATCGCGTCGAGGTGGCCGGTGAGGACGTACTCGCCGGGGCAGTTCCGGTTCGCCATGCAGTAGTCGATGTAGGCGTTGATGCCGCTCACGTAGTTCTGCACGTCGGCGTAGAGCTGGGAGCCCCGGGTGCCGGAGTCCCTGAGCCTGTTGATCTGGGCCTGGAGGTCCGCCTCGGTGTAGGGGGAGTTGCGCCAGACGCTCTGTTCGAGCGCGCGGTTGCCGGGGGCGCCCCCGGCGAACGGGGTCAGCTCACCACGGCCGACGTGCCGCATCAGGTCCATGAGCCACAGGCGGTCCTGCGCGCCCGCGTACCCGGCGCCGAACATCGTGCCTTCCCGGGTGGTCCCGGTGACGTGCGGCACGCCGGTCGCCTTGTCACGGACGATCGTGACGTCCGAGCGGGGGCTCGTCGTGCTCTCCACCTGCCCGGCGGGCACGCCGAACGAGCTGTCGTTGAAGAACGTGGTGATCTGGTCGTCGGTCAGCCCGGTGTAGCCGGCGATGAGGTTGGCGTACTTGCCGAGCTGGTCGTTGCTGTGCCGTGGCATCGTGCCCAGCGACTGGTTGGCCAGGATCTCGACCAGGGTCGCGTTCCCGTTCTGGCCCGGCGGCAACACGTCCGCGCACTCGCCGAGGCAGTAGTCGTCGGCGGTGTAAGTGGCGGCCGATACGGGCACGACGGGGGATGCCAGCGAGAGGATCACCAGCGCGGAGGCCGCGGTGATCGTCCGCCGGAGACGTGCGTGCATGGAGAGGACCCCCAAAACATGAGGCGTACTCGGATGTTGGGAGGACCATACGCTCGCACCAACACCGGATCAATGGCCCATGTGATAATCACACGCTCCGGAAATGACTCGCGGTCACAACCCCGAGTCACGGAAACTCGCCCTGACGTGCAACGCCCGTCTTCCTATCGCGTGTCCGCCTCATGGCAGTGGTCCTCGCGATTCACGCCGCTCCGCGACGCGCGCTCGGACTGTGTCCCAGGGGGACGAGCACGCCGCACAAGGATGCGTCCGCGCCCGTGATCGACCCTTCGGTCGCCGATCAAGCGATCTCCGTCCTTCGGTTCGAAGAAGGGATCAAAGCCTGTCGATCTCCATCAGGTCGATGTCGATGTCGAAGGGGGCCGTGAGCCGTACTCGGCCCTGGTGGCTGCCGGACAGGATGTAGCTGTGCGTGGTCGGGTCCAGTTCGTAGGCGTTCACCGTGGGACGTCCTTCGGAGCTTTCGACCAGCCAGAAGTGAGGGATGCCGGCCTCGGCGTAAAGCGACGGCTTGCGCTTACGGTCACGCTCTTCTGATTCGGGGGACACCACCTCGATCGCCAGCACCAGATCTTCGGCTTTGTAGGCGGTGGTGTCTGGGCCTCGGACGGCTCTGGCGTGAAAGACGATCACGTCGGGCTCTGGTCGTTGCCGTGGGCCCAGGACCACGCTCATCTCGCGACGCACGCGCAGATCGGCTGGAACCGTGCGGCGCAAGCCGCTCTCCAGCAGCGTTCGGTGGCGCAGGGGCGTAGGCCCGGGGCTCACTCGATGTTAGATGCGTTGCTCGGGCGGGCATTTCGGTAGATCGCTGTACCTGCGACAGATGGGATGTTCTCCAATGAAGGTGGCAGTCTTCCTGGCGGGGTTCTTGGCCGTGCTCGTGGGAGGGCCGACCGAGGCCACGTCCAGGGCCGATGCGTCCACGGCCGCTGCGTCCGTGGGCAGGCCGGCCTATCCCACCGAGTTCTCCCTTCCGGACGGTTTCCAGCCGGAAGGGATCGCCATCGGCCCGGGCCCGGCCGCGTACTTCGGCTCGCGCGCGACCGGCGCGATCTACCGGGCCGACCTGCGCACGGGCGAGGGCCGGATCATCAGCCCAGGACCGGGCACCCCGTCGCTCGGCCTCAAGGTCGACGCGCGCGGCAGGCTGTTCGTCGCCGGCGGCACCGGCGGTGACGCCCGTGTGATCGACACCCGGAGCGGCGAGGTACTCGCGAGCTACCGGCTGACCACCGGCGCCGCGTTCGTCAACGACGTCGTGCTCACCCGTGACGCGGCCTACTTCACCGACTCGGCCAACCCCGTGCTGTACAAACTGCCGTTCGGGCGCGGGGGAGCACTGCCGGACGAGGCGGTGAACGTGCCACTGAGCGGGGACATCGTGTACACGACCGGCAACAACGCCAACGGCATCGCCCAGACCCCCGACCACAAGGCCCTGCTGGTCGTCCAGTCGAACACCGGCAGGCTCTTCCGCGTCAACCCCTCGACCGGAGTCGCCACCCTGGTGGACCTCGGCACCGAGTCCCTGGCCAACGGCGACGGCCTGCTGCTGGAGGGCCGCGTCCTCCACGTCGTTCAGAACCGGCTGAACACCGTGACCTCCGTACAACTGGACCGCGGCGCCACGTCAGGGAAGGTGATCCGCAAGCTCATGGACGGCCGCTTCGACGTCCCGACCACCATCGCCGCCTTCCGCGACCGCCTCTACCTCCCCAACGCCCGCTTCACCACCACCCCCACCCCGACGACCCCGTACAACGTGGTGGCCATCAAACGTCACTGATCCGGTGCCCGCCCGGTCCATCCCGTCGTTCCTCGCATAAGTCGTCCATGCTGAATGGCAGGGAAGGGTGGCATCTGTGAGGCGGGGCGAGTGGGGTGTGGGCCTGCCGGCGGCAGTGGTGGCGCCTCTCGCCGGGATCGGGCTGATGTTCGGGTCGAGCCTGCTCTACGCGTACGGCCCGTCGTGGCTCGAAAACCGGGTGGGAGCCCTGCTCCAACTCGGGCTGTGGATCGTCGTCGTGCCAGGGCGGCAGCGTGGCCGTGCTTCAGTCTTGGAGATCCCCGAGCCAGCGCAGAGCGCTCAGTCCGGGCATGAAGCAGTATTCGCCGCCGCGAGTGACGACGAACTGGGGCAGGGCGTGCAGGCGCCGCCGTACGGGCCGCCGGGGAATCGTGAAGTCGCGGGCGCCGTGGCTGGAGCCGATGACGGGATCGGTCTCGTTGCCCGCGCCGAAGAAGATGCCGCTGTTCATCCATTCGGACTGGACGAACTCGAACTGCCGCCCCGGGTGCGCTCCGATGAACGCGAACATCAGTCCGCGGTCGGCTCCGTCGTCTTCCAGGACGCCCTCGGGCAGCGCCGGGCCGTACGCGGTGCCGCGTCTGATCATGCGGTGCAGCCTCGGCGCACCGGCCACCGACGCGTCGCGGGGATTGCCTCGGCGGATGTGGCAGCCGCCCGGAGTGGTGAAGCCGGCCGGATCGTCCTGCTGGTACAGGAAGGTGTTGTTGCCGCTTGGGTCGGCGCCGAGGCCGGGGTCGTCGTGCAGCGGGCTGAGCGCCAGGGGTGCGCCGCTGCGCCAGCGTCCCATGATCTTGGCTGCGAGCAGTTCTTCGTCTTCGGGGCTGGTGGAGTTGTCCTTCAGGTAGCGCCGGAACAGGGCGACACGTTGGTTGAGCTTGCGGAAGGCCATGTAGGTGCCGTTGCGCCCCAGCACCTGGGGCTGTGGTGTCTGGATCCCGCCGAGCTCGTCGCGGTAGCCGAACACGAATTCGCCGGCCTTGAGGGGCGCCTCTAGCTGGTTCGTGCCGGGAATGCCGCTGCCCTCGACGGCGGGGTTGCTGATGCCGTCGCGGTAACCGAAGGGTTCTGTCTCGGTGGGTAGCGCGTGGCAGTTCTGCCGCCAGATCGCCGTCACGCCGGGAAGGGTGTCGAAGGCAGGGCGGGCGCGGTCGATGGCAGCCTCCAGTTGTGTGCTGTCGGGGGCGAGCGCCACGAGCACAACGTGAACATCGGGCGTGCCGAGCGGTGGTTCCCAGTTCTCGGGGCTGCTTTCGTCGATGTCGCCCAGCGCATTGGCCCGTGCTGCCATCCCCTGCCGGAACTCCCAGGCGAAGGTGTCGAGGGAATCCTGTGGCACGCCGAGTGCTCTGAGGCCGTGACAGGTGACCGCGACGCTCACCCAGGTCTCGCCCAGAGGGCTCGCCGAGTCGGCGGCCGAGGTCACCACTGCGCTCACGCGGCGCATCAGTTCCTTCCCGTGCGCCCGGTCGTCGATGCGGAACAGGATGTACGTCGCCGCGTACGGCGTCGGACGGGGGCTGAGCACACCGCGCTGGATGTCGTGGAGTTCGAGAGCGACCTGCGTTTGCTCGCTCATGAAACCTCGCCCTCCTGTGGCGCTACTTCGCCGAGGCGAGGTTTCCCCAGAAGGCGCGCAGGCTCTCGTCGGCGCCGAACAACGTGCTGAAGATCGTGCTGTCGGCCATGATCACATCACCGGCCCGGTCGCCGCTGGGCGGCATCCATAGGAACATGTTGAATTCGGTGTTGCCCGCCTCGGTGAACGGGTGCGGTCTTGATGTGTCGATGGGCTGCCGGCCAAGCACGTGGACGATGTCCGGGTCGTCGGTGGTGAGGGCGTAGTGCGGGAGGTGCTTGTGAAAGTTGAAGCTGGTCACTCCTTCCAGCCAGCCTTTGGTGTCGAGATCCCTGGTGATGGACAGTGGGGCGTTCTGGTTCGGTTGCTTCACCGCAGGACGTAGCCCATAGCGGTTTTCCACGGGCACTCCAAGACCTGCCATCAACGATCTGGTGTACCCGCCGAAGCGTTGCCGGCGGGGCACCAGGGGGTCACCGTGATGGCGGTACTCCATGTCGCGCACGGCCAGGTCGTCCGATGCCCCGACGTCGTGATGCGGCCCCAAGGCCAGGCAAGCCCCCTCCCGGGTGAGGAATTCCCGCAGCGCCTCGATCTCCTCCGGTGCGGCCTCCTGCCCGGTGATCATGTGATCCAGCCCCCACACGAACAGGGTGTCGGTGTCGGCCAGCACCCGCTCGTCCAGCGGGGTAGGGAAGCCGGCCTGATCGACGCGTTGATAGACGGGCACGGCGTGTCCGGTGGCCTCCTCGACGAACTGCTGGAACGGCAGCCAGCCCCGGAAGAACAGCTCCAGCCCGCCCGCGATGCCCTGCTGGAACCGCAGCGGATCCGACCACTTCGGGTCCTCGTAGGCCGGCCACGCCGCGCGGCGCACCTCGGTCATCGTGGAGAACCGGTTGTCGAGCTCCGCCGGGTTCCTGCCCGCCTCGGCCGGATAGCTCCACGCGACATAGATGCTCAACCGCCGCCGACCAGGGGTGTACTGGCGCGGCACATGCTGCTGGTTGTACGTTCGCGCGGTCCTGAACTCGTTCATCTTTCCTCCCTGATAACGCGGGCGGATGTCACTGCAGTTGGTCGAGCATCTCCGACAGAGCGCTCTTGATTCGCAGAGCCTTCTTGATCTCGTCGGCAGTGACGTACGGATACTCCCCGTACTCGATGAAGCTCGGGCAGTGATGCGCACGAACGAACCGTACGAACGCCTCGGGGTTGGTCTTCCAGTCCTCGGGAAACCCCTCAAGGTTCTCGAAAGCCGTACTCACCCCTGACCTGCTGAAGAGGTCGATGGCGTCTTCGGTGTACTTGTCGAAGTCGGTGTCGAAGATCCCCTGGTACATGAACCGCGTGTCGTCGTCGAACAGCACCCAGCGCAGATAGTGCAGCTTGAGCGGCGCAAGCAGATACGGGTCTGCTTCCAGCGCCTTGGCCAGCGTGTAGCCGTGGTTGCGGATCGCCTCGGCGCGGCCGGGCTTGACCGTCGCGATGATGGTGAACCCGTAGCACGCCGGGGTCTTGGGGAAGATGGGGCCGTATTTCCCCTGTTCCAGATGGTCGGTCTCCTTGGGAATGACGACCGCCTGGGGTGTGATCTCCATGTCTGTCCCTCCCTCACATGGCCAGGGGGAACGCACCATCGCTACCTACCTGCAATGTAATCACGTCGGCCCTGGCCGCTCGGTGGGCTGGGGCCGGCCTGCCGAACATCGTGATCACGCTGGGCCCGATCAGCAGGCGGAAGTCACCGGATCGCAGCGGGCTCACGTCCATACGGAGGCGCGGCAGCAGGCTTCGCTGACCGTCGGCGGGGCGCGGGTGATGGCGCCCCGCCTTGTACCTCGTGATCGCAGGGCCTCAGAGGCCGAGGGTCTCCTTGCGGAGGTGGGTTTTGAGGATCTTGCCTCCGGGGTTGCGGGGGAGTTCGGCGTCGCGGAACCAGAAGCGGACCGGGATCTTGAACGGGGCCAGCACCCCGCTCAGGAACGATCGCAACTCCTCCGCGGTGGCGGGCACGCCGGGCTTGAGCCGGACGACCGCGCCGACCTGCTCGCCCAGCTCGTCGTCCGGGATCCCGATCACGGCCGCGTCGTCGATGGCCGGATGCTCGAACAGGGCCGCCTCGACCTCGGCGCAGTAGACGTTCTCGCCACCCCGGATGACCATGTCCTTGGCCCGGTCGACGATGTAGACGAAGCCCTCCTCGTCCACCCGCGCCAGGTCGCCGGTGTGCAGCCATCCGTCCACGAACGTCTGCGCGGTCGCGTCCGGGCGGTTCCAGTAGCCCATGATCACGTTGGGGCCGCGCATGCACAGCTCGCCGACCTCGCCCGAAGGCAGCTCGTTACCGAGGGGGTCGGAGATCCGCACGTCGCAGACCGCCAGGGGCAGGCCGATGCTGTCGGGCTTGGCCAGGTACGTCGGCCCGCTGTTGTAGATCGCGAGCGCGGTGGTCTCCGTCATCCCGTACCCGTTGGACGCCTGCCGCTTAGGCAGCTGGTCGTTGATGCGCTCCAGCAGCTTGGGCGGGGCCGGAGCGCCGCCGTAGCTCACCCCGCCGAGGCTGGAGATGTCGTACTTGCCGAAGTCCGGATGCGACAGCAGCTGCCAGGCGTTGGTGGGAACGCCGGTGAGGATCGTCACCCGCTCACGCTCGATGAGCTGAAGTGCCAGCCCCGGATCCCACTTGTACATCAGCACCAGGCCGCCGCCGGCGAACATGGTCGCCGTCATCACCGCGAAGCAGCCGGTGACGTGGAACAGCGGCACCGTCAGCAGGGTGATCCGCCGCGTGCTCGCCGCCGAGGCCGGATCCTTGCCCGCCATGGCGATGCTGCGCAGCAGGGCGTAGGCGACGGTCATCGGCGACTGGCCGAGGTTACGGTGGCTGCCGAGCGCGCCCTTGGGGTGGCCCGTGGTCCCGGACGTGTAGAAGATCGTCGCGGGGTCCTCGGCGTCCGGCTCCACCGCCGGGAGCGCCACGTCGGCCCGTACCTCACCGAGGACGTCGGCGAACTCCCTGGCCCCAGGGGGCAGCTCACCGGCGGAGCGGGTGACGATCAGGGGGACGGCGGTGTCCCGCAGCCGCTCGGCCCGCTCGCCGTCGACGACGGCTACCTTGGCGCCCGAGTCCGACAGCCCGTACTCCAGCTCGGGGGTGGTCCACCACGCGTTCAGCGGTACGGCTATCGCCCCGGTCGCGAGGGTCGCCGAGAACGCGACGACCCACTCCGGATAGTTGCGCATGGCGATGGCGACCCGGTCGCCCTTGCTCACGCCGTAGTCCTCGACGAGCCGCCTGGCCAGCGTCGCCGCCCGCCGGTAGTGCTCCTCGTAGGTGATCCGCTCGTCTTCGTAGACGAGGAAGACCTTGTCGCCGTGGAAGCGGCTGTTCTCCAGAAGGGCCCGGAAGGTCGTCGGGGCGTGTTTCCAGGTCCGCAGCTTGGTCCCGCGGATCTCGACCTCGTCCATCTCGAAGAGCTGGCCCGGTCCGGTGAGCTGTGCTTGGACCTGGTCGTGCGTGACAGTCATGCGCGGTGACTCCCCGGGTGAGTAGGTGCCGTTGCCAAGGACGATACCGACCGGTAGGTACGGACAACAGAGGGTTGTTCCAGACGGCCGCGCCGATAGCGCTCACTTGCATGACGATGCTTAGGCATGCATACTTTCTCTCTAAGAAGTCATGAGGGCGAGTGCATGGTCATGTGAGGTGGGTCGATGAAGGCGGCGGTCGCCGGAGCCAGCGGGTACGCCGGGGGCGAGTTGCTGCGCCTTCTTCTGGCCCACCCCGCCATCGAGATCGGCGCGCTGACGGCGGGTTCGAGCGCGGGCGGCACGCTCGCCGCGCACCAGCCGCACCTTCCCGCCCTGGCCGGCAGGCTCATCGAGGAGACGACGGCCGAGACCCTCGCGGGCCACGACGTCGTCTTCCTGGCACTCCCGCACGGCCAGTCGGCCGCCGTCGCCGAGCGGCTCGGCGACGACACGCTCGTGGTCGACTGCGGCGCCGACTTCCGGCTGGAGGACGCCGCCGAGTGGGCCCGCTTCTACGGCGGCGCCCACGCCGGCACCTGGCCGTACGGCCTGCCCGAGCTGCCCGGCCAGCGCGACCTCCTCCGCGCCGCCAAGCGCATCGCGGTGCCGGGCTGCTACCCGACGTCGGCCACCCTCGCCCTGTTCCCCGCGTTCGCCGCGGGCCTCGCCGAACCCGACGTCGTCGTGGTCGCGGCCAGCGGCACCTCCGGCGCGGGCAGGGCGCCCAAGCCCCATCTCCTCGGCAGCGAGGTGATGGGCTCGGTCAGCGCCTACAGCGTCGGCGGCTCGCACCGCCACACCCCCGAGATCGCGCAGAACCTCTCCAAGGTCGCGGGCGGGCCGGTGAAGGTGTCCTTCACCCCGATGCTGGCCCCGATGAGCCGGGGCATCCTCGCCACCTGCACCGCTCCCGCCGTTCCCGGCCTCACCGCGACCGCGCTGCGCGAGGCGTACGAGGCGGCGGTCAAGGACGAGCCGTTCCTGCGGCTGCTTCCCGAGGGCACCTGGCCCGCGACGGCCATGACCCTCGGCGCCAACACCGCCGCGCTCCAGGTGACCCTCGACGAGCGGTCCGGGCGCGTCGTCGCCGTCGTCGCCATCGACAACCTGACCAAGGGCACTGCGGGCGGGGCCGTCCAGAGCGCCAACCTCGCCCTCGGCCTGGCAGAAGAACTCGGCCTTCCCCTCAATGGAGTCGCCCCGTGAGCGAGCTCAGCCACAAGACAACGGTCCAAGGAGGGCACGCGTGAGCGTCACCGCACCCCTCGGTTTCCGCGCGGCCGGTGTCGCCGCGGGCCTGAAGTCACGCGACACCCGTGACGTCGCGATCGTCGTCAACGACGGCCCCTCGCGGGCCGCCGCCGGGGTCTTCACCCGCAACCGCGTGAAGGCCGCCCCGGTGCTCTGGTCCCAGCAGGTGCTCGCCGGCGGCAGGGTGAGGGCGGTCGTCCTCAACTCCGGCGGCGCGAACGCCTGCACCGGTCCCGCTGGCTTCCAGGACACCCACGCCACCGCCGAGAAGGTCGCCGAGCTCATCGGCGACTCGGCGGGCGAGGTGGCGGTCTGCTCCACCGGGCTGATCGGCGAGCGGCTGCCGATGGACCTGCTGCTCCCCGGCGTCGAGACCGCGGCCGCCCAGCTGTCCAGGGACGGCGGCCTCGCCGCCGCCGACGCGATCCGCACGACCGACACGGTCACCAAGATCTCGTTCCGCAGGGGAGAGGGCTACATGGTGGGCGGCATGGCCAAGGGCGCGGGCATGCTCGCCCCCGGCATGGCCACCATGCTCAGCGTGATCACCACCGACGCCGACGTGCCGGCCGAGGAGCTCGACCGGGTGCTGCGCAGGGCCGTCGGCGTCACCTTCGACCGGCTCGACACCGATGGCTGCATGTCCACCAACGACACCGTGCTGCTGCTCGCCAGCGGCGCCTCCGGGGTGACCCCCGACCCGGCGGAGTTCGAGAAGAAGGTCACCGAGGTCTGCGCCGATCTGTCCAGGCAGCTCCTGGTCGACGCCGAGGGCGCCTCCAAGGCCATCGCGATCGAGGTCGTGGGGGCCGCCCACGAGGACGACGCCGTGGCCGTCGGCCGGGCGGTGTCCCGGTCGAACCTGCTCAAGTGCGCCATCCACGGCGAGGATCCCAACTGGGGCCGCGTCCTGTCGGCCGTCGGCACGACCGACGCGGTCTTCGAGCCCGACCGGCTCAACGTCGCGATCAACGGCATCTGGATCTGCCGGGGCGGCGCGGCCGGGGACGACCGCGCCAAGGTCGACCTGCGCCCCCGCGACGTGACGATCACCATCGACCTCTCGGCGGGCCCGCACTCCGCGACCGTCCACACCACCGACCTCACCGCCGACTACGTCCACGAGAACTCGGCCTACTCGACATGAGCGGAGTCATCGACATGGGCGCGGGACCCCAGGCGCAGGCCAAGGCGGCCGTCCTCATCGAGGCCCTGCCCTGGCTTAAGCGCTTCCGGGGACAGACCGTCGTCGTGAAGTACGGCGGGCACGCCATGACCGACCAGGGCCTGCGCGAGAGCTTCGCCGACGACATGGTGTTCCTGCTGCACGCCGGCCTCAAGCCCGTCGTCGTGCACGGCGGCGGTCCCCAGATCAACGCCCATCTCGACAGGCTCGGCATCGAGAGCAGCTTCACCGCCGGGCTCCGGGTGACCACGCCCGAGGCCATGCAGATCGTGCGCATGGTGCTCGTCGGCCAGGTCAACCGCGACGTCGTCGGCCTGATCAACCGCCACGGCCCGTTCGCCATCGGCATGTCCGGCGAGGACGCCCACCTGTTCACCGCCGAGCGCAAGCACGCCCAGGTGGACGGCGAGAAGGTCGACATCGGCCAGGTCGGCGAGATCGTCCGGGTCGAGGCGGGAGCCGTCCAGGCGCTACTCGGCGACGGGCGCATCCCGGTGGTGTCCTCGATCGCGCGCGGCGAGGACGGCGAGATCTACAACGTCAACGCCGACACCGCCGCCGCGGCGCTCGCGGTCGCGCTGAACGCCGGGAAGCTCGTCGTGCTCACCGACGTCGAGGGCCTGTACGCCGACTGGCCGGCCTCCGGCGACGGCTCCGCCTCCGAGGTGATCACCCAGGTGACGGCCGGCGAGCTGGCCAAGCTGCTGCCCGGTCTGTCCAGCGGCATGGTGCCCAAGATGGAGGCATGCCTGACCGCCGTCACGGGCGGCGTGCCGCAGGCGCATGTGCTCGACGGCAGGGTGCCGCATTCGGTGCTGCTCGAAATCTTCACAGACGAGGGGATCGGAACCATGGTGTTGCCCGAGGTGCGCTCATGACCGGCGCGAGTTCGCTCCAGAAGCGCTTCGAGGCCGCGTTCATGCCGAACTACGGGGTTCCGCCCGTGGTGCCCGTCCGCGGCGAGGGTTCCTACGTCTGGGACGCGGACGGCACGCGCTACCTCGACCTGATCGCGGGCATCGCGGTCAGCTCGCTCGGCCACGCGCACCCCACGCTGGTGGAGGCCGTGTCCCGGCAGGTGGCGACCATCGCGCACACCTCCAACCTGTTCGTGAACGAGCCCGAGGTGCTGCTCGCCGAGCGCCTGCTCGGCCTGCTGAAGGCCCCTGCCCGCGTCTTCCTCGCCAACTCCGGCACCGAGGCGAACGAGTGCGCGCTCAAGCTCGCCATCAAGTACGGCAGGTCCACCGGCAGGAAGTACTTCGTCGCCGCCGACAACGGCTTCCACGGCCGTACGCTCGGGGCCCTCTCGCTGACCGGCAAGGCGTCCATCCGCGACCAGTTCGGGCCGTTCCCGATCGACGTGCGCTTCGTCCCGTACGGCGACGCCGACGCGCTCAAGCAGGCCGTCACGCAGGACTGCGCGGCGGTGTTCCTGGAGCCCACGCAGGGCGAGGCGGGCGTCGTGCCGCCGCCGGCCGGCTACTTCACCGCCGCGCGCGAGATCTGCGACGCGACAGGGGCGCTGCTGGTGCTCGACGAGATCCAGTCGGCGATCGGCCGCACCGGGCACTGGTTCGCCCACCAGCACGACGGCATCGTCCCCGACGTGCTGACGCTGGCCAAGGGGCTCGGCGGCGGCATGCCGATCGGCGCCTGCCTCGGCTTGGGCGACGCCGGCACGCTCTTCGCCAAGGGCGACCACGGCTCCACCTTCGGCGGCAACCCCGTGTCCGCGGCGGCGGCGCTCGCCGTGCTCGACACCATCGACCAGGACGGCCTGCTCGCCCATGTGCGCACGGCCGGGCAGCGGCTCCGCGACGGCATCGCCGCGGTAGGCCACCCGCTGCTGGCGGGAGTGCGCGGCCGGGGACTGTGGCTGGCCATCGTGCTCACTGCCGACCGCGCCGCCGACGTCCAGGCCGCCGCCCAGCGCGCCGGGTTCCTGGTCAACGCGGTGCAGCCCGGCGCCGTACGGATCGCTCCGCCGCTCGTGATCACCTCCGAGCAGATCGAGACCTTCCTCCAGGCACTCCCGGCGATCCTCGCGGAGGTGGCCCCGTGAGCACGTACGGAGGTGACCCGGTGGCCGTCCGGCACTTTCTGCGGGACGACGACCTGAGCCCCGCGGAGCAGGCCGAGGTGCTCGACCTGGCCGAGGCGATGAAGAAGGACCGGTACGGCTACCGCCCTTTCGAGGGCCCGATGACCGTCGCGGCGCTCTTCGACAAGCACTCCACCCGCACCCGCATCTCGTTCGCGGTCGGCATCGCCGAGCTGGGCGGCCAGCCGTTGATCATCGACGCGGGGAGCTTCCAGATGGGCAGGGGGGAGCCGATCGAGGACACCGCCCGCGTCCTCGAACGGCAGGTCGCCGCGATCGTGTGGCGTACCTTCGGCCAGGAGCGCGTCGAGGCGATGGCCTCGGCCTCCTCGGTGCCCGTCGTCAACGCGCTGACCGACGAGTTCCACCCCTGCCAGGTCCTCGCCGACCTGCTGACCGTACGGGAGCGGCGGGGCCCCCTCGGCGGTCAGACTCTCACCTACCTGGGCGACGGCGCCAACAACATGGCCCGCTCCTACCTTCTCGGCGGCGCGACGGCGGGAATGCACATCCGTATCGCGGCCCCCGCGGCGTACCAGCCGGACGCGGTGATCCTCAACCGCGCGGCCGAGATCGCCGCCTCGACCGGCGGCTCGGTCACGGTCCTGTCGGACGCGGCCGCGGCCGCCGCGGGCGCCCACATCCTGGCCACCGACACCTGGGTGTCGATGGGCCAGGACGGCAAGGACGAGCGGGTCGCCGCCCTCATGCCGTACCAGCTGAACGCCGAGCTGCTCGCCCTGGCGGCCCCCGACGCGGCGGTGCTGCACTGCCTGCCCGCCTACCGAGGCCTGGAGATCACCGCCGGCGTGCTCGACGGCCCGCGCAGCGTGGTCTGGGACCAGGCGGAGAACCGCCTGCACGTCCAGAAGGCCCTGCTCCACTGGCTGGTGGTGCGATGACGATCCCGCTCACCAAGGCCGCCAGGCTCGCGAAGATCGCCGATCTGGTCAACCGCCACAAGGTCAAGTCGCAGCCCGAGCTCGCCAGGCTGCTCGCTGAGAGCGGAGTCGAGGTCACCCAGGCCACGCTCTCGCGCGACCTCGACGAGCTGGGCGCGCTGAAGCTGCGGGCCGACGACGGCTCGCTGGTGTACGCGCTGCCGGGCGAGGGCGGGGCGCGCATCCCGCTGACCCGCATGGGCGCGGGCGAGAGCCCGGCGGCCCGGCTGCGGCGGGTGGCCGAGGAGCTTCTGGTCTCGGCCGAGGCCTCGGCGAACCTCGTGATCGTGCGCACCCCTCCGGGGGCCGCGCAGTTCCTCGCCTCCGCGCTCGACCACGCCGACTGGGAGTCGATCCTCGGCACGGTCGCGGGCGACGACACGATCCTGGTGATCAGCCGGGATCCCGTGGGAGGGACGCTCCTCGCCAAGTCCCTGCTCAGGCTGACCGATCGACGTAGTCAGCCCGTGTGAGCCGGGCGTCTTCCATCAAGACCCGAGCGAACCGGGCGTTCCTCGTAAGACATTCAAGAATTCCTTTCCTGGGAGAGCAGAGCAATGACTGACAGGGTGGTACTCGCCTACTCCGGCGGCCTCGACACGTCCGTGGCCATCCCCTTCCTCGCCGACCAGACCGGCGCCGAGGTCATCGCCGTGGCCGTCGACGTCGGCCAGGGCGGCGAGGACATGGAGGTCATCCGGAAGCGCGCCATCGACTGCGGCGCCGTCGAATCGGTCGTGGTGGACGCCCGCGAGGAGTTCGCCGCCGACTTCTGCGTGCCCGCGCTCCAGGCCAACGCCCTCTACATGGACCGCTACCCGCTGGTCTCCGCCCTGTCCCGGCCGCTGATCGTCAAGCACCTGGCCACGGCCGCCAAGCAGTTCAACGGCACCCACGTGTCGCACGGCTGCACCGGCAAGGGCAACGACCAGGTCAGGTTCGAGGCCGGCCTCGCCGCGCTGAACCCCTCGCTGAAGGTCATCGCGCCCGCCCGCGACTACGCCTGGACCCGCGACAAGGCCATCGCCTTCGCCGAGGAGAAGGGCCTGCCGATCGACGTCACCAAGAAGTCGCCGTACTCCATCGACCAGAACATCTGGGGCCGCGCCGTCGAGACCGGGTTCCTGGAGGACATCTGGAACGGCCCGATCGAGGACGTCTACTCCTACACCGCCGACCCGTCGCAGCCCCGTGAGGCCGACGAGGTCGTCATCACCTTCGAGGCGGGTGTGCCGATCGCCCTGGACGGGCGTTCCCTCACCCCGTTCCAGATCATCGCCGAGCTCAACCAGCGCGCGGGCGCCCAGGGCGTCGGACGCCTCGACATGGTCGAGGACCGGCTCGTCGGCATCAAGTCCCGCGAGGTGTACGAGGCTCCGGGCGCGATCGCCCTGATCACCGCCCACATGGAGCTGGAGAACGTCACGGTCGAGCGCGACCTCGCCCGGTTCAAGCGGTCGGTCGACCAGCGCTGGGGCGAGCTGGTCTACGACGGCCTGTGGTTCTCCCCGCTCAAGGACGCGCTCGACACCTTCATCGCCGACGCGCAGAAGTACGTCTCCGGAGACATCCGCATGACCCTGCACGCCGGACGGGCCGTCGTGACCGGGCGTCGCTCCGAGGCGTCCCTGTACGACTTCTCGCTGGCGACCTACGACACGGGCGACGCCTTCGACCAGTCGCTGGCAAAGGGCTTCGTCCAGCTCTGGAGCCTCCCCTCCAAGATCGCCGCCGCCCGGGACGGTCGTCTCGGCTGACAGGGCCCAATTGGGCTAGGGTCGCGGATTGAGCGTTGGAACTGGAGAAGAGGAGAACGGTGGCTGAGGGTGGCAAGCCCATGCGGCTCTGGGGTGGCAGGTTCGAAGGCGGTCCGGCGGACGCGCTGACACGACTGTCGGTCAGCGTGCAGTTCGACTGGCGGCTCGCGCCGTACGACCTGCTGGCGTCACGGGCGCACGCCCGGGTGCTCCACCGCGCCGGGCTGCTGAGCGAGGCGGAGCTTGAGCGCATGCTCGGAGCCCTGGACGACCTCGAACAGGCCTGCAAGGCCGGTGAGTTCCGGCCCACCGTGGCCGATGAGGACGTGCACACCGCCCTGGAGCGCGGGCTTCTGGAACGACTCGGCTCGCTCGGCGGCAAGCTCCGGGCCGGCCGCAGCCGCAACGACCAGGTCGCCACCGACCTCCGGCTCTACCTGCGCGACCACGTCCGCTACATCGTGTCGCGGCTCGTCGAGCTGGAGACGGCCCTGATGAGCCAGGCCGAGGAGCACGCGTCCACCGCCGCCCCCGGCATGACCCACCTGCAGCACGCCCAGCCGGTGTCGTTCGGGCACCAGCTCCTCGCGCACGTCCACGCGATCGCCCGCGACGTCGACCGGTTGCGCGACTGGGACCGGCGCGCGGCCGTGTCCCCGCTTGGCGCGGGCGCGCTCGCGGGCTCGTCCCTGCCCCTGGACCCGCAGGCGGTCGCTCGGGAACTGGGCTTCGACGCCGCGGCGCCGAACTCCATGGACGCCGTCGCCGACCGCGACTTCGCCGCCGAGTTCCTGTTCTGCGCCTCGCTGATCGGCGTCCACCTGTCGCGGCTGGGCGAGGAGATCGTCCTGTGGGCCTCCCAGGAGTTCCACTGGATCGAGATGGACGACGCCTACTCCACCGGCTCGTCGATCATGCCGCAGAAGAAGAACCCCGACGTCGCCGAGCTGGCCCGGGGCAAGTCCGGCAGGCTCATCGGCAACCTGATGACGCTGCTGACCACGCTCAAGGGCCTGCCGCTCACCTACAACCGCGACCTGCAGGAGGACAAGGAGCCGGTGTTCGACTCGGTCGACACCCTGCTGCTGGTCCTGCCCGCCGTCTCCGGCCTGGTCTCCACGATGCGCGTGAACACCGCCCGCCTGGAGTCCTCCGCGCCCGACGGCTTCGCCCTGGCGACCGACCTGGCGGAGCTCCTGGTGCGCAGGGGAGTGCCGTTCCGCGACGCCCACGAGGCGGTCGGGCACCTCGTCGTGTGGTGCCAGGTCAACGACACCACCTTCGAGAAGCTCACCGAGGAGGACCTCGCCAAGATCTCTCCGCACTTCGTGGAGAGCCCCGGTGGGGCCGTGGTCCCCGGCGACGAGGGCGGCGTGCCGGGCGCTCTCGACGTGCTGAACGTGCAGGGCGCGCTCGCCTCGCGCAAGGCGTACGGTGGCACCGCGCCCGACCGCGTCCGCGACCAGCTGACCGCCCTGCGGGAGATCGTCGACGGCCAGGCGGCGTGGGCGAGCGGATCCTAGACCGGGAGTTCTTCGACCGGCCCTCACCACAGGTGGCGCCCGGCCTGCTCGGGCGCGTCCTGCGGCACGGGCCGGTCGCCGTGCGCCTGACCGAGGTGGAGGCGTACGGCCCGCCAGGGGAGGACCCGGCGTCCCACACCTACCGAGGGCGCACCCCGCGCAACTCCGTCATGTTCGGGCCGCCGGGGCACCTGTACGTCTACTTCACGTACGGCATGCACTTCTGCGCCAACCTCGTCTGCCTGCCCGAGGGCCAGGGCTCGGGGGTGCTGCTGCGCGCCGGCGAGGTGATCGAGGGGGTGGAGGTCGCCCGCACCCGCCGCCACCGGCCCAGTACGGCCGCGGCGCTGACCGGCCGGGGCCGTACGATCCCCGAGCGCGAGCTGGCACGCGGCCCCGCGCGGCTGGCCGTGGCGCTCGGCGTGGGCAGGGAGCACAACGGCCTCGACTGCTGCTCGGGCTCCGCGGAGCTGGAGATCCTCGAAGGCGACCCCGCGGATCCCGCGTCGGTCCGCTCCGGCCCGCGCACCGGCGTCTCCACCGCCGCCGACACCCCGTGGCGCTTCTGGATCGACGGCGACCCCACCGTCTCGTCCTACCGCAAGCACGTGCCCAGGACCCGTCCGAGCTGACCCGCTCTCGTGATCGCGAGGCAGTGCTTTTCAGGTGGCGGAGTGGTGCGGTGATCGGGCAGGCTGTAAGGCGAGGCGAAAGCCGTACATTCATCCGTCGAACCAACCATGAAGGCCAGGATCGTGACCGACATCCTCGATGACCTTGCGTGGCGCGGCCTGATCGCGCAGTCCACCGATATCGACTCCCTCAGGGTGGCGATGGACGAGGGTCCGATCACGGTCTATTGCGGGTTCGACCCGACGGCACCGTCGCTGCACGTCGGGAACCTCGTCCCGCTGCTCACGCTGACGCGCATCCAGCGGGCGGGCCATCGTGCCATCGGGCTGGTCGGCGGGGCCACCGGCCTCATCGGCGACCCCAGCGGCAAGAGCGAGGAGCGTTCGCTCAACTCGACCGAGGTCGTCGCCGAGTGGGTGCGGCGCATCCGCGTCCAGGTGGAGAAGTTCGTCGACTTGTCCGACTCCTCCGGGTCCATCCTGGTGAGCAACCTCGACTGGACCCACGGCTTGTCGGCCATCGACTTCCTGCGTGACGTCGGAAAGCACTTCCCGGTGAACCGCATGCTGGCCCGCGAGTCGGTCTCGGCCCGTCTGGCGGGGGAGGGGCTGAGCTACACCGAGTTCAGCTACCAGATCCTGCAGGCCAACGACTACCTGGAGCTCTACCGCAGGCACGGCTGCTCGCTGCAGATCGGCGGCAGCGACCAGTGGGGCAACATCACGGCGGGGTGTGACCTGATCCGCCGGGTCGAGGGCCGCCACGTGCACGCGCTGACCGTGCCGTTGATCACCAAGGCCGACGGCACGAAGTTCGGCAAGACGGCCGGTGGCGCGGTGTGGCTCGATCCCGAGCTGACCTCGCCGTACGCCTTCTACCAGTTCTGGCTCAACTCCGACGACCGCGACGTCGTGAAGTTCCTGAAGATCTTCAGCTTCAGGTCCAGGGACGAGATCGAGGCGCTGGAGAAGAGCGCGTCCGAGCGCCCGGCGGCTCGTGAGGCGCAGCGGGCGCTGGCGGAGGAGTTCACGACCCTGCTGCACGGGGCCGAGGAGTGCGCCGCGGTGATCGCCGCGTCGGGCGCGCTGTTCGGCCAGGGCTCGCTGGAGGAGCTGCCGGAGAGAACGCTCGCGGCGGCGCTGGCGGAGGTGCCGAGGGCCACGGTGCCCGCGCTCGGCGCCTCGTACGTCGACCTGCTCGCCGAGAGCGGGCTCGTCGAGAGCAAGTCGGCGGCCCGCCGCGCCGTCAAGGAGGGCGGGGCGTACCTCAACAACACCAAGATCACGGACGAGTCGTACGTCCCGTCCGCCGAGGACCTGCTGTACGGGCGGTTCCTGGTGCTCCGGCGCGGGAAGCGCTCCGTCGGCGGTGTAGAGGTCGTCGCCGGCTGACGCTCACGGCATCCCTCCGGCCCCCGGTGCGCGTCTGTCACCGGGGGCCGGAGGCGTCTGTGGTGACACTCCTGTGGCGCTCTGGAGAGACTTTCTGTCATCGGAGAGGTGAACTGGAGTGGTTGCTCCCATGACGATTTGACGGAGCCCCGGACGCCGCTTAGTGTTCTCTTCGCCCCCAGGGAACGACGGGCTGCCGAACAGGCGCCTGGCTCCCGGGCATCCCGGAAGACATGTTCTCGGATTCGCCGTCTCTGACGGAGGATCCGGATCTGACGTGTTGCCCAGACGAGATCGAGCCGAACTTTTTTGACAGTTCGAGTCGACATCGAGTGGACAACAGGGTAAGTTGGACGGGTTGCCCTGGAGACGGGGCGGCCGAACTGTACCAGTTCGGGGCGGTTTCTGCCAGATCGGATGATTTGACAGAAAGTGTCTGGATCTGGT